>NZ_BCPS01000035.1:0-33094 GCF_016586185.1 Paenibacillus sp. EPM92 | reverse complement strand
TTGATCCAGCCGGTCGAGCAAACGGCTCAACACCGTAATCGCCTGGGCGCGCGTGGCTTGGCTGCGCGGCCCGAACGTCCCGTCCGGGTTCCCCTCAAGCAGCCCGTTCCCTACTGCACGCTTTACGGCTTCCAGCGCCCAACGGCTGATATCCGCCCCGTCATTGAAGCGTGACGGCGTATCCCATGCCGTTGATTCCGGACCGGTAGCTGTACCGTTCGCGTAATCGTGAGCGCGGGCGTAGGCGTAGGCATTCATCAGCATGACCGCCATCTGCTCCCGCGTGATCGACTGCTCCGGCGCAAATTCCGTATCGCTCACGCCGCTGACGAGGCCCGCAGCAAGCGCCTTGGATACGGCTTCGCGATACCATGCGTCTTGCGGCACGTCATGGAACGGAAAGTCGCCTGTACCGGTATGTATCCGGAGGCTCCGGGTCAGCAGCGCCGCAAATTGCGCACGCGTGAGGGTCGCCTCCGGCGCGAAGTCCGCCTCGGTCATCCCGTCGGCGATCTGTCTGGCCGCCATCCGTTCGATGGCTGTCTGCGCCCAGTGTCCTTGAATATCCGCAAAAGTCCGGTTCCACTCCATCACGGCGTACCGGGAGAAGTGCTGCAGTTGCACTTTCGCCGAGCCGTGCGCGGTCTCGCCGCCGACATATTCCCAGCGTCGGTCCGCCGGGTTGTAGTAGAATACGGCCGCTTTACTCGGATCGGCGATTTTGGCGGCATCGTATTTAAACTCCGCCGTGACCGGTTCCGCGAACGTCGTTATCGTCCGCTCTCCCGCGTACACCTGCAAATCGAACACCGCCGAAGCGAGCAATGCGTACGCCGGCTTGTCCGATGCCACCCCAGAGAAACCCGCGGATACTCGGACCGCTGCCGTCGCCGACGTGAGCGCTATGGCGCGGGCCGGTACGGTAAGCGTGGCCTGATCGGTCTCGATGACGATCGACGTCTCGGAAGCGGATGCTTTGCTCCACACTTCGCCGGGTACCTCGACCTCAACCCGGCTAACGGCTTGATCGCTTGTTGCATCGATCGTCACCCGTTTCTCTTTACCGGATTTCAGCTGTTCGAGCAGCTTGTCTTTATCGGGCTTCACGGTAAGCCCGCTTTCCTTGACTGGAGCTACCCCAGGCTGGGTCGGCGGAATGAAGCCTCCGCCGCCAACCAGGCCGCCTCCGCCGGACGGCGTGATCGTATACGCGAACGACGCCGCTTCGCTCATCACCCCGCTTTTGACGGTCACGGCCGTTATCGTCGTGCTGGCCCCGACGGTAATCGGGCCGGTGTATTCCGTTGCGGGCGGCCAACTATTCGCCTCGCTCGTCGCGTAATAAATCGTCGCGCCCTGCACATCCGTACTCAGCTCGACCTTCTGCCCGCCGACATAGGCGCCTGCCGCCAGCGAAGCCTTAGGCGCTGCAGGCCGGCGCAGGAAGGTCACGGGCGCCGAGCCGATGAAATCGGACCCAGTCGCGGACAAACTGAGATCATAGTAATCGTCCGAAGCCTGGCCGCTGATATTCGTCCGCGCCTTGCCGTAGACCATGTCCAGCACCGTATTCCCCCCGCCGCCAAGGCGAGTGACGTGTTGGACTTGAAGCGTGACCTTCCCGGTAACATCGGTAAGCGGCTGCCCTCTATCGTCTAACGCCAGGACCGTCACCCCGTAATCGGTGAACCCGTTAACCGTTGAGCCCTTGACCGCTTCGACCTTTAGCCTCGGAAGCGTGAAAGCACGGCCGGCATGCAGAAGGCCGCCGCCGATATAGAACGCATCCAAGGGAAGTCCTTCATAGACAGGATGTGCGATCGGCACCTTGGCGCTGCTGTCCTTAATAATACGGAGCACGTCCCTTGGCGTAAGCTGCCGGTCTTGTGCGACGAGCAGCGCAGCTAAACCGGAGACGAACGGAGCCGAGAACGAGGTGCCGTCTCCTACGGCGTAATCGCCGTTCATCTTCGTGGAGTAAATGCCCGTTCCGGGAGCAACCGTAGCGAGGTTATCGACCACGTTCGAAAAGTCCGAGAGCACAAAGCTTCCGTCATTCAACCTCGTTACGGATCCGACAGCGATGACGCCGTCCATATTGGCCGGAAACGTCGTGCGGCTGAAAGCTCTGGGCGTCTTATTATCCAAATTCCCTTGCTCCTTAGGGAGCCAATGATTGCTCTCGTTACCGGCGGCAGCGACGACAACGACATTCCGGCTAAGCGCGAAATGGATCGCATCGCTAACCGCGCGGCTATACCCGTCCATGCCGAGACTTAAGTTGATGATATCCGCACCGGCGTTTACCGCCCAGTATATGCCTTCGGTCAGGGCGTCGCTCGGAATCACATAATCCTTGCCCTGCCATTGCCCGACTTGAACGGGCAATATTTTCGCGCCGCCGGCGGAACCTGCGATTCCCAGGCCGTTGTCGACCAAGGCGGCGGCGATCCCGGCCACCATCGTACCGTGACCGTAGTTATCACGCGTATCGGCATTGTTATTGACCGCGTTATATCCGGGCAGTACGCTGCCCGCCAAATCGGGATGATTCGCGTCGACGCCTGAATCGATAACGGCAATCTTGATATCGTCCCGTAACGACTCCTCTACCCTGCGCCAGCCATAAGTCATGTCCGTCACCGTGTAGCCCCATTGATCCCCTTTCACCAGCAGCGGGTCGTTAGGCATCAAGCTCGTTATGGGCTGCACCGCGCCGTCAGAGACTCCTTGATCTATTCCCGCTCCCGGCGCCGGTACCGGCGGCTGCTCGGGCGTAGCTGCGCCTACCTCTTGTTCAGCGTCCTGCGTCGCCGCCCGATCCATCAAACGGAATAAATAAACCGGTTCCACATATTCCACTTCGGGGTTGCGGGATAATTCCGCGACCGCTTCAGGGACGCTCTGATCTTCGCCCACTTCGACTTCCACGTAAGGATTTGCGCGTAAAGCCGTCATCGACAATCTTGTTGCGGCGGGTAGCCGCTCCTTGTATTTAACGAGCACCTTTCCCGGCTGTATATGATGTAGTGAATGCTCCATCGCCGTTCCGGCAGTCTGCTGGACAGATGGCGCCGCCGCCATCGCTTGCCCGTAGGTGCCCCCGGGCCCCAACCACCCTAGCGAGGACACCGCCAAGACCGCAGCCATGCCAGCGCTAAACCACGCCGTTCTGCGTGTTCCCATCTTCCACTTCCTCCTCCAAAAGCTTGACCTTTACGCAAAAGTTTCCATAATTCGAGTATAGAATCGGTCTAGTGGATTCGCAATGAAAGAAAATGGTATTTTACAAGTTTTATAGAAAATTTTAGAAAATACCGCCCCTGAAACAATCGGCACGCTCCCAACGTATGTAAGGGTACAGAGACTGACGGGAATGGAGCGATACCTAGTGAGCAACAACAATCAAGCAGTACCACCCGCCCGTGGCAAAAAAATGTTACGTCTCTTCGTAGCGACCGCCGCACTTACCGCAAGCGTCGGCTGCACGGATGTCAATCAGCCGGCCGTCCCGGCCGGCAGCGGGGCCGTTGCATCCGTAAGCAATCCGGCGGGCGGAGCGGGGGCCGGCAGCGCCGCCGAAACCGCCATCGGCGGGGCGGCCAGTGCTGCCGCCGGGGCCGCTCTCCCGGACAACTATTGCGCGGACGATGACGATGACGGCCGGTGTGACGACGGGAACGGCTGGGTCGACTATGACAACGACAGCTCGATCTATTACGTCGGGTCGACGCCTTATTACCACCGCTCCGCTCAGGCGACAACCAAGCCGTCGATGATGACGCCGGGAGCTGCGCCCCAATCGGCGAACGCTTCGGCGGCAGCATCGGCTTCGAAGACGGCGCCGTCCGGCAGTTCCTCCTCAGGAACAACTCAGCAGCCGGCGACAAGCAGCCGGACCGGAAGCTTTTCCGTCAAAGACAGTTCTCCTTCAAGTTCAGCTTCAAGCACGGGCTCCGCTTCAAACTCGAGTTCAAGCTCGAATACGAGTTCAAGTTCATATACGAGCTCCGGTTCAAGCTCAACCGGTCCGGCTCCCTCGGCATCCGGCGTTAGCTCGTCCTCTTCATCAATTGCCGGCTCTGCGACCGGTTCAAGCAGCGGCATCTCATCCGGCAGCTCCGGTTCCCACGGCGGCATCGGCAGCTCGTCTTCGTCCAGCGGGGGCTAACGCCCGGACGGCGGCACTTCATCCGCCCCCGCCCTTCTTTCGGTCCCCTTATGCATAAAAAGGAACTCCTGCGGAAACGATAATTTCGGTAAACTTTGGATACGGAAGGAGGTACTAACATGACCCCGCTATCAAACCACACGGACACCGACGTTCGGCGAATTCATGAGTTGAACGATATGAATACGAATGCCTGGAGTTCGCAAGAGCTTCACTATCATCAACGGGTGATGAGCGATTTGTCCCCTTGGCTGAACGCGCAGGGCAGCGCGATGCTCAGTCAAATCATTCACGAAATCGAACGTCGCGGCCACGAGCATGACCGGCGCCCGTAATGTTTGTACGAACACTTAATATACATAAATGTTGATTTTATATAGTAAATAAGCGATAATAAATATTGGAAGTCTTATATTCTTAGGAGGTAGATTAGACAATGGCACATCAATTACCAGCACTGCCTTACGCGAACAACGCACTTGAACCGCACATCGATGAAATGACCATGATGATTCACCACGATCGTCACCACAATGCATACGTTACGAACCTGAACGCTGCGCTGGAAGGCCATCCCGATCTGCAATCCAAAAGCATTGAAGCCTTGATCGCCGATCTGAACAGCGTACCGGAAGCTATCCGTACGGCAGTCCGCAACAACGGCGGCGGCCACGCGAACCACTCCCTCTTCTGGGAGACGATCGGCCCGAACGGCGGCGGCGCTCCAAGCGGCAAGCTGGCTGACGCGATCAACAACGAACTCGGCGGCTTCGAAAAATTCAAAGAGGATTTCGCCAAAGCGGGCGCGACACGTTTCGGTTCCGGCTGGGCATTCCTCGCTGTAACCAAAGAAGGCAAATTGAAAGTGTACAGCTTGCCGAACCAAGACAGCCCGATTATGGAAGGCGAAACGCCGATCCTCGGTCTGGACGTATGGGAGCACGCGTACTACTTGAAATATCAAAACAAACGCCCTGATTACATCGCCGCTTTCTGGAACGTTGTAAACTGGGAAGAAGTCGGCAAACGTTACGAAGCTGCTGTGAAGTAACACCTGCCGCGATATGAAGAAAGACATGGATTTCGGTTTATCCGAGTCCATGTCTTTTTTATGTCAAATAATGAGATTTTCAACACCCGCCTTACCGGTATGGCGAAGATGCGCTGGTATAATAAGGATTTCCGCGCTATAATCTAGTCATATTAATCAATCATCCAGTTTTAGGAAAAGAGTGAGGTTCATGAGTAAACTGATCTCTCTCCTGCGTCATGTGCCCTTGTTTCAAGATTTATCGGCAGCCGAACTTGAGACGATCGCGCCTTTATTTGTCGAACGAAAGTACAAGAAGGGAACAATCTTGTTTTTTGAAGGGGACGCAGGCGAGGAATTCTTCTTAATCCAGAGCGGTGTTGTGAAAGTGTATCGGATCGATAACGCCAAGGAAATTATTTTATCCTTGTTTCGCGGGGGCGATTTCTTCGGCGAGATGTCGCTGATTCAAAAAGGTCTTCAGCGCTCCGCTACGGCGGAAACGATGGACAACTGCTCGATTTACACGCTTGTCCGTTCTGAATTTTACCACTTCATGGAAAGAACCCCCAAGCTTTGTTTGCGCCTGTTGGAAGTCACGATGGAGCGGTTGCGCAAGACCAACGAACAAATCTACGATCTAACCTTCCTCGACGTACGGTCCCGCATCATCAAAACGATCTTCCGATTGTCGGAGCAATACGGCCAGCCCAAAACGAACGGTACCTTCATCAACATGAAACTGACGCATCAGCAGCTGGCCAATATGGTCGGCACCGTACGCGAGTCCGTTACGAAAGTGCTGCAGGAGCTGCAGGAGGATCATATTATTACGATCGACAAAAAGTTCATCTTCGTCCGCGATGTGGAAGGTCTGAAAAAGATGATTCATTAAATAAAGACCGTCCGAGGCCGGGCGGTCTTTGGCGCGTCCTCAGGAAGAGGCGCACTCTCCGGAAAAATATGCGTTCAGAATCCGGATGAATACGTTCGGAAACGCGTGCTCGGCCATGTCCTCCCGGCCGATCCAGCGATAATGCGACGGCAGCAGCGGCCCGGCCTCGCCGAATACCGGCGACGCGTCCAGCCGGGCGGCATACACGTCCATATTCCAATGAATATGGCTGAATGTGTGCTCGGCCTCCATGACCCAGGCAAGCGCCTCCAGCCCGATCCCGTCTCCGGCCAGGTGCGCGTTCAGCGCCGCATGCGCAGTCGGCAGTCCCGCTTCGCCCGTCCGAGCGCCCGGTGGCAGCGCCGTATGCGGAAGCTCCCACATGCGGGCGAGCAGTCCGTTCTGCGGGCGCTGCCGGATCAATACCTTGCCGGCCTGCCGGCCGGCGCCTTCGATCAGCACGGCGGCGCGCGATTCCGGGCGCGGAGGCTTCGCCTTCGACTTGACCGGCAGCGTCTCCTCCATGCCGGCCGCCCGCCCGTCGCAATGCGCCAAGACCGGACAGGTCAGGCAGTGAGGCGACTTCGGCGTACAGACAAGCGCGCCGAGCTCCATCAGCGCTTGGTTGAAATCGCCGGCGGCGCCTTCCGGGATAAGCTCCTGCGCCAAAGCTTCCATGCGGACGCGGGTTTTCGGCTTCATGATGTCGTCCTCGATCAGGAAGTAGCGCGAGAGCACGCGCATGACGTTGCCGTCAACCGCCGGCTCCGGCTTATTGTACGCGATGCTGAGAATCGCTCCGGTCGTGTAAGGACCGACGCCCTTCAGCGAGGCGACATCGTCCTTCGTATCCGGCACGACGCCGCCGTACCGTTCATTCACTTCGCGCACGGCGCTTTGCAGGTTGCGCGCACGGGAATAGTAGCCAAGGCCTTCCCACGCCTTCAGCACCTCATCCTCCGGCGCTTCCGCAAGCGCCTGCACCGTAGGAAATTTATCGATAAACCGGTTGAAATACGGGATAACCGTGTCGACCCGGGTTTGCTGCAGCATAATTTCCGATACCCAGATATAATAAGGATTCCGGCTGCGGCGCCAAGGCAAATCCCGCTTATGACGCCGGTACCACGATAACAGCTCGGTGGAAAAGTAATGTTTTTGCGTTGATCGATCCATGTTGTCTCCTTTGCTCGGCTTCACTATCTATCTATTATACGATATTCGCCAAACGAGTAAAAACGATAATATTGGCTTAGCAAAGGCGCTACATTCCCCTTCTTCCGTACGTTTGACTTGGCGTCTCCGAACGTGTACGCTCAAATCATAATGATACATCCATTCATGAAGAGAGGTGAACGGAACTATGGGCCAAGCAGGCGCAGCCGCAGACAAACTATCCAAGGGCGGTAACGCCGAAGGCAGACACGCCGAAGGCAGACACGCCGAAGGCAGACACGCCGATCCCAAGGCTCTGTCGGATGCGAGAAGCGATGCGGTTCCTTATGCCGTTTACTTGTACATATGGGGCCTGGCATGGATTGCATCGGCCGCTCTCACGTTCCTGCAGCAGTTCCTCCAGCCCGGAGCAGCCCAGATCGGCATCACGGCCATCGCCGTTACGCTAACGGGATGGGTCCTCTATTATCGGCGCCGGAAGAACCGGCCTGTCCCTTCAACGCCCGGGGTAATCGTCATCGCGGCAGTTCCGGTCGTCATGGGCGTTCTATTCGCTCTTGCCCGATTCGGCTGGATCGATCCGTTGGACGGGTATATCGGCAAAGGGCTGCTGCTTGCGATTGTATACGCGGGGTTAAGCCGCTCGCTCGGACGGCCGGTTGTTTATTTAAGCCTATGGCAGTTCGCCGTCGCGCTGACGATCGGCTGGAGTTACCTTGGGTATGCGCCCGTCCTGATCGACGCATTCGGCGGGGCGGGTATGGTGGCGCTAGGCGTCATGATTCACATATGGAAAAGGGGATGGGTCAACCAATGAAGCTCAAACCATCAAGAATGCAAGCAGCCGCGCTAGCGGCAGTGCTGGCTGTCAGCCTCTTGTCGGGCTGCGCGTCGAAAAACAGTCCCGAACCGTTCGGCGGCGGCAAGTCGGGGAATGCCGCCACGGCGGAAGAAGCGATGGCCGGCGCCTCGGAAGCCGTGCAAGCGGTATACAAGCAGTCATGCTTGTCCTGTCATGCCAGCAACCTGGAAGGCCGGGTCGGGCCGAAAACGAACCTGAAGCAGGTTGGGGCCCGCTTAAGCAAGGAGCAAATCGTGAAGCAAATCGAGAACGGCGGCAACGGCATGCCGGGCTTTCACGGCAAGCTGAAGCCGGAAGAAATCAGCGCGCTGGCCGAGTGGTTGGCGGCGAAGAAATAAGAAGCCTGGCTTCAATAAGCTTCACCCTTCAAAATCCCGAATGCCGGCCCGTCCGCCATCCGGGATTTTAGGTTATCCGCTCCACCACGGCATACGCCATCGCCGCCGACTCCGAGTGCGTGATGCTGAGATGGATCACGAGGTCCGCTGCGGACGGCCCCGAACCCGCCGGATACAGCCGGTCCCACGCGGCGTCCGAGATCCGGCAAAGCGGCTTGCCCTTCTCGTCCGGCAGCACCTCGATGTCCTGCAGCGACACCTGCTTGCCGATGCCGCAGCCGAGCGCTTTCACCACCGCTTCCTTGGCGGCGAAACGGCCGGCCGTAAATTCCGCCAGCCGGCCCTTGCGGGCGTGCGCCAGCTCCCGCTCCCGCGAGGTCAGTACCCGCTCCAGAAAGCGCGCGCCCGAGCTCTGCTCCAGGATCGTCCGCACCCGTGCGATTTCCAGCAGATCGGTGCCGATTCCGATAATCATCGAACGTCTCCTCCTCTTCTCATTTCCGGACTTCCAATGGTACAATGTGGATTGGCTTTATCGTATCCGATCCGAAAGCGAAGTTCAAGGAGGAGCCGTGTGATGGATCCGAAGGAAAAAGAACGGCTGCTGCAAGCGGACCGCCGCTACGTCTGGCACCCGTTCACCCAAATGAAAGATTACGCCGAGCGCGATCCGATACTCATCGAGAAAGCGGAAGGCGTCTATTTGTTCGATGCGGACGGCAACCGTTATTACGACACCAATTCGTCGTGGTGGGTAAACGTTCACGGCCATGCCCATCCCCGCATCCGGGAAGCGATTGAGAAGCAGCTGCGCCAGGCCGATCATGTCATGTTCGCCGGCTTGACGCACCGCCCCGGCATCGAGCTCGCCGAACGACTCGTGCAGGTTACCCCGCAAGGTCTGGACAAGGTGTTCTATTCCGACAACGGCTCCACTTCGGTCGAGGTCGCGCTCAAGATGTCGTTCCAATATTGGCAGCAATCGGGCCGCGCCGGTAAAACGAAGTTTGCGTTCGTGGAGAACAGCTATCACGGCGATACGATCGGCGCCGTCAGCGTCGGCAGCGTCGATCAATATTTCTCGGTCTTTCGCCCGCTCTTGTTTGCCGCGTTCGGCGTGCCCTCGCCCGACCCGCGCAACGACCCGAACGGCGACGCGGAAACCAGCGCAGCCGCGGCGCTCGAAGCCGTTCGCGCGCTGTTCGCCGCATCGGCCGATCAGATTGCGGCCATCATCGTTGAGCCGATGCTGCAAGCCGCCGGCGGCATGATCATGTACGCAGCCTCGTACCTGCAAGGATTAAGACAGCTCTGCAGCGAGTACGACGTCCATCTGATCGCCGATGAAGTGGCCGTCGGCTTCGGACGCACCGGACGCATGTTCGGCTGCAACCATGCCGGAATATCGCCGGATTTCATGTGCTTGTCCAAGGGGCTGACAGCGGGCGTGCTCCCGCTCTCTGTGACGATGACGACCGCAGCCGTATTCGATGCGTTCTACGATGATTATGCGAAGCTGAAGACGTTCACGCATGGACACAGCTTCACGGGCAATCCGCTGTCGGCCGCCGCTGCGCTCGAATCGCTGCAAATCCTGGAAGACGAACGCGTGCTGGAGCATGTGGAGGAGGTGTCCGCGCATCTGAGCGAGCGCGTCCTCAGGTTCCAAGCGTTCCAAGGTGTCGCCCATCTGCGTACGCTCGGCATGGTTGCCGCTTTCGACCTGTACAAGGACGCGGCGCTCGGCGCCCGTTATGCCCTTGAAGACCGCATGGGCTTTCATATTTATTTGGAAGGCTTGAATGAAGGTCTCTTTCTCCGCCCGCTTGGGGATACGATTTACTACTGGCTGCCGCTCTGCACGACGAAAGCGCAAATCGACGACATCGTCGAGCGAACGTTCCGCGTGCTGCGCCGCGTGCTGCCCAGCGCCGGCGAATGAGCCCGGCAAATCAGCCGCTCGAAAAGCAAAACACCGTACGTTCGGGAACACTGGCCCGAATGTACGGTGTTTGCTTCATTAAATACCCGGAATCGGAGCGCGTTTATGCTCCGTCTTTATATATTGCCGCTCCAATTTCTCCTGCGCTTCCGGCGAAATCGTTTTGCCTTCGAGATAATCGCTGTTATCGTCGTAACTGATGCCGAGCTCCGCTTCGTCCGTCTGCCCTTCCCATAATCCGGCGGTCGGCGCTTTGTCCAGCACGCTCTGCGGAACGCCGAGCTTCTGCGCGAGCTGGCGCACCTGCCGCTTGTTCAGCGTGCTGAGCGGCGTAATGTCCACGGCGCCGTCCCCGTACTTCGTGAAGAAGCCGGTAATCGCCTCGGACGCGTGGTCGGTCCCGACCACGAGCAGGTTCAGCTCGAACGCCAGCGCATACTGCACGACCATGCGCGTTCTCGCCTTCACGTTCCCTTTGCCTCCGCGGCTCAAGTGGCGGTGTACGCCGATTGACTTCAAGCCGTACTCGGCTTCCAAGGCAATTTCATTCACGGCTTCTTCAATGTTCGTCTCCACCCGGTACTTCAGCTGGAATGCATCGGCCACCGCATAGCTGTCCGAGATGTCGACCTGCTCCCCATAAGGCTGGAACACGCCGACCGTCTTGAACTCCCTTCCCTTCTCCGCCGTCAGCTCGTCCGTCGCGATCTTACACAAGCCTGCCGCTACCGCGCTGTCGATGCCTCCGCTGATCGCAATCAGAAGTCCGTCTACCCCGGATTTCACAACGTATTCCTTCAGAAATTCGACCCGGCGGCGAATCTCTTCATCCGTGTCGATCACCGGCTTCACGCCGAGTTTGGCAATTATATCCTGCTGCAAACTCATCCCAACAGCACCTCTCCTCTTCGACTCTTCGGAGTCCGAATGTTACGCTTTCGTTGTACCGGATTATACCATATACAAAAACTCCCGTCGACGACGCCGAAGCGAGTCGAAGGGAGTTTGGGAGCGCGCTATTATTTGCAATAGGTTTCGAATGCGTTGATCAAGTCGCCCGCAATCATATCGGCGGAACGATCTTCGATCTGATGACGCTGGATGAAATGAACAAGCTGTCCGTCCTTCATCAAGGCGATAGACGGCGACGACGGCGGATACGGTGCGAAGTACTCGCGCGCTTTCGCCGTTGCTTCTTTATCTTGTCCGGCAAATACGGTAAACAACCGGTCCGGCTTCACTTCGTGCTGAAGCGCCTTCGCTACGCCCGGACGGCACTGGCCTGCCGCACAGCCGCAGACGGAGTTGACGACGATAAGGGTCGTGCCTGTTTTATTTTCCAACGCTTCGGTTACTTCCTCGGGGGTACGAAGCTCTTGTACGCCGATTCGGGTTAAATCATCGCGCATCGGCTGAACCGAGTCGCGCATAAAGCTTTCGAATGACATGGACATAGGTGTTTCACTCCTTTTCCTAACATAAAGGTATATGAACTATCGGATGTCCCCATTATACTCGGCTCGCGGGTTGAAAGCAAAGCCTATTCCTCATGCCATTCCCCCGAAATCGATCATGGTGCCGTGTAAAACCCGCCGCACTTCATGACTTGCTTCGTTTGCTTCCCTTCTCTTTCGAATCCGCCTCGCCGCTTTGAAACGATTTATAGGCGACGTCTTTATCCGAATGCATGAAAGGGTAGCCTTGCGGAACGATGCCTTCTTCGAACAAGTCGCGGTTTTCCTTCGTTTGGAAGCCTATGTCTTTATAAGGGTGCACCCATTCGTCACCGGACATGACCGCCGGATCGACGTCTTCATTCCATTGCTCGAGCGGCGATTCGACCGATTCGTATTCGTGATCTCCGATCAAGACGCCGTGTTCGTTCACGAACGCTTCGCGAGGCCCGCGCTCCGACTTGAACTCGGGCTTGAAGTTTATCTCGAACGGATCCAGCTTCGGATCGTTCTTGCGGTTATAGTTGATATCCGTTTCGACGTTATCGTAAGACTCTTCCGACTTGTCGCTCATCGAACACCCTCCTTCTGGAGAACGGAATTAGGTAGAAGGACGATTCGGTCCGTTCAGTTTCTTGTCCGTGCCTCCGGCTTGATCCGCTTCGTTTATTTGGCTGGCTTGTTTAACTTGCTCCTTGGAATCGCGGCTATGCGTTTTATCCGGCTGCGCCATCGCATGTTATCTCCTTTGCTTCGTATTCTTAGTATGCATGAGCTTTAACAAAAACAATCAAATCCACGGTTGAAGAAAACCGGTATTACCTAAAGTATGGCACAATGTAAAGTGACCTTATGCTTCAATCCCCGAGGAACAATTTAACAATCGCGTTTGCAGCTATGATTCCAAACCGCCCGCTTCCGCAAAAGCAGATCAAAGAAACGAACGACAAAAAGGACCTCGCCGACTTTCAATCTGAACGAAGCCCTTTTCTTTGTAAACACTTTATCCTGTATAAACTTTGCAAAACTAGGCTGTATATGCAAAACAGGTTACCCCTATTGTGAATCTCAACGCTTGTAACTAAAACAATGAAAGCCCTGCCTCTCTTCCATCCTTGCGGCTCCGAAGACCGCGCCAGTGTGAATCAGATTACCTATCACGTACTTCCTACGTTCCTTATCAGGGACACATTCCGAATCTTCTTGAGCGGAAACAATCGAGTAAATGAGGAATTCGATTCTGATGGGGGTAATTGAGGTTAATAAAGCTAATCATTATCATACTATAATTTAAAAAATATTGCAAGTGGTATTTCCTCTGAAGCTTTGTTCCATCAGTCACCTGTCGTGCCAATTTCAAGGCAGTCCCCGGTAAAGTAGACGGGCCGAAACCGGTTTTCGCACAAAATCACGCAAATTCGCGTCAATAGGGTTGAAATCAGGCATTACGAATGCAGAGTAGGGGCGCAGCACGTTGACGTGCACCCTCAAGGCCAGACCTTCGGTTTGAGCGGGTTCTTCCATTCCGATATAATGAACTATAAGCATTATTTATTATTTTTAATTGATCGTTTAAGGGAGGTGTACCTATCCGCCTGACTCAGGGGATAGGGAATGATTGAGTAGTGACCCGTTACCTTTATTGATTAACGCGGTTTTAATTGTTGTTTTAATTGCGCTCAACGGCTTCTTCGTGGCCGCTGAGTTCGCTATCATCAAAGTTCGTAACACCCGTATCGATACGCTTGCCCAAAGCGGCCATTTAAGCGCCCGCATTGCCAAGACGATCACGGGCAACCTGAACGCGTATTTATCCGCCTGCCAGCTCGGTATTACGCTGACGTCCCTCGTGCTGGGGTGGGTCGGCGAACCGACCATATCCAAAGTGTTGGAGCCTATCCTCAAGGATTGGCTGGGCTTGAGCCCCGTCGCCATGCATGCGGTTTCGTTCATTATCGCCTTCTCGGTGATTACCGCCTTCCACATTACACTTGGCGAACAATTTCCGAAAACGTATGCGATTCGGCAATCGGAGAAGGTTACCTTGTGGACCGCCATCCCGCTTATTCTTTTCTACAAGCTGATGTTCCCTTTTATTTGGCTGCTGAACGGCGTATCCAACTGGATGCTGCGGCTCGTCGGGATCGAACCGACGAACGACCACGAATCGGCTCACACCGAGGATGAAATACGCGTCCTCATGAAAGAAAGTCACAAAAGCGGATTTATCGACAACACAGAGCTTACGCTGTTTGATAATATATTCGAATTTACCGAGACGAACGCACGCGAAATCATGATTCCGCGTACCGACATGGGCTGTCTTTACGCCAATCTTCCGTTCGAAGATAATATGGAGATCGCGCTCAAGGAAATGCGTACACGGTATCCGGTCTGCGATCCCGATAAGGACAATATTATCGGTTTCGTGCACATTAAAGATCTGCTCAAGGCGCAGAATGGATTAGACGATATTCGGACCATCCTCAGGCCGATGACCAAGGTGCCCGACTCGATGCCGATCAGCAACCTGCTGAAGCTAATGCAGCGCAAGAAGGTGCAAATCGCGCTGCTGATCGACGAATACGGCGGCACGGCCGGTATGGTGACGATTGAAGATATTTTGGAAGAAATCGTCGGCGAAATTCAAGACGAATTCGACCCGGACGAACGGCCGAGCATCGAGAAGAAGGACGATTCAACGTTCTCCATCGACGGTCGTACGTTGATCGACGAGGTCAACGACCATCTCGGACTCGAAATCCAATCCGAGGACTACGATACGATCGGCGGTTGGATCTACGCGCAAGTTGAAATTCCGCCGAAGCGCGGGCAATCGGTACTGTACGAGGATCTTTACGAGTTCACCATCGAGGAAACGGACGACTTGCGTATCGCCCGCCTGACCGTCCGCAGCTTGCAAGCCCAGCCGCAAACGGCATAATCATAAATACATTTAAAAAACGAGGCCGATTTTTCGGACCTCGTTTTTTCTCACGACCGGACTCGGCTATGGATAGGGGCATTGATGAAGAATGCGCAGCTCGTTCAATTGCTGCCACAGTTGATGCATATGCGTTTTACTGATCATAACCGCCTCTTTTGTCGCTCGAAGCGCCTCGGCGTTCTGCATGATGTCCCTCATCAATCTCCGGTTTTTGACGCCCAGCTGCAGGATGCGCTTCTCCATATCGTCCAACTGCGTTCTGCCCGAGTGGCGGTTTACCTCACGTGAGCCTGCTTGAAACGCGTTCGATGCATTCATGGTACGATCAAACCTCCTTTTTTACAAGGGTTGGCACAACGATTATAATGGAAGTCTGCTATAGAAAATGTCAAAGCACGTAGCAGGAATATCACTATTTTTGTCGGAAAAAAATACGGTACAATAAAAACAAATGAAACCATATAGGAGCATAACGAATGGCTTATGACGTAATTGTAATCGGCGGAGGCTCAGCCGGATTGATGGCCAGCGTGGCTGCAAGCGAGCACGGTGCAAAGGTTTTGTTGGTGGACAAAGGGGATAAACTGGGGCGCAAGCTCGGAATTTCCGGCGGAGGCCGCTGCAATGTGACGAATGCCAAAGAGCCGGATGAACTGATCAAGCATATTCCGGGCAACGGACGCTTCCTGCATAGCGCTCTTGCGACATTCAGCAATCGCGACATCATCGCCTTCTTCGAAGGGATGGGCATCCGCTTGAAGGAAGAAGACCGCGGGCGCATGTTCCCGGTGAGCGACAAGGCCAAGACCGTGGTGGATGCGCTTGTGAATCGCGTGCGCCGTCAAGGCGTCTCCATTCGTGTCAACAGCCCGGTTCGCCGGGTGTTGTACGATGAGGAGCGCGCATGGGGCGTCGAATTGACCACCGGCGAACGGATTAACGGACGCGCCGTCATTATCGCCACCGGGGGCAAGTCGGTGCCGCAAACCGGCTCGACCGGCGACGGATACCCTTGGGCAGAGGCCGCCGGTCATACGATCACCGAGCTGTATCCGACGGAAGTGCCGCTAACGTCGAATGAACCGTGGATTCGCAGCAAGGAGCTGCAAGGGCTATCGCTGCGCGGCATTACGTTATCGGTCTGGACTCCGAAGGGGAAGAAAATCGTCGAACACGAAGGCGACCTGCTGTTCACCCACTTCGGCTTGTCCGGCCCGGCCGCGCTGCGCTGCAGCCAGTTCGTCGTGAAGGCGAAGAAGCAGTTTAACGTCCCGAGCGTGCGGCTGACGATCGATTTGTTTCCCGATAAGAGCGTGGATGAGGTGTACGCCGATACGTATCGGCTGGCCCGGCACGAGCCGAAGAAAGCGGCCAAGAACGTCTTGAAACCGCTCCTCCCGGAACGGCTCGTTCCTTTCGTGCTCGAACGGGCGGGTATTAAGGAAGACGTCACGTTCGATAACATTCCAAAGCAGCCATGGATGGATATGGCGAAGCTGCTGAAGGCGTTTCCCGTGGAAGTGAATGGCACGCTATCGCTTGAAGAAGCTTTCGTCACCGGCGGCGGCGTCAACCTGAAGGAGGTCGATCCGCGGACGATGCAGTCAAAGCTGAAGCTTGGGCTGTACTTTTGCGGCGAAGTGCTGGACATTCACGGCTATACCGGCGGCTACAACATCACGGCGGCATTCACAACCGGGTATACGGCAGGGAAAAGCGCAGCGGAATTTGCAAGGAGTTAGTTTCACAGTTTCACAGCTTCACGGCGGCTGCGAGGTCGTTGATCGTCGGCATCGCGGGCGCGGAATGGCGCACTCGTTTTCCGGCCGCCGCCTTCGCCAGAAGCGCCTCCGCTTGTCCTGCCGCACCGCGTTCTGTTTAAGCGCTGCTCATAAAAAAACGGCGACCCCTTATCGATAAGGTTGGTTGCCGTTTTTTTCTTGCTCTTCGAAAGGCTCGATATGCACATGCACATTGTTCACCCGATGCTCTCTGAGCATCCGCCGTTCGATTTCATCGCTGATATCGTGGCTTTCGCCGACGGACAATTCGGCGCTTACCTCGACGACCACGTCAAGCAGCACGCTGTTGCCGTGAATGCGGGCGCGAATATCCTTAATGCGCTTGACGCCCGGCGTTGTCTTGACGGTCTGCTTGAACACCTTCAGCCGCTGGTCGTCGAAGCCGTCCGTCAACGTATGCGATGCATGGGAGAACACTTCCCAAGCCGTTTTCAAAATAATAAGACCGACGATCAGCGCCGCTACTGCATCGAGTACCGGAAAGCCAAGCCGCGATCCGATGATGCCGACGGCGGCGCCTATACTGACGAGCGCGTCGGAACGATTGTCCTGCGCAGCGGCCATCAGCGATTGGTTCTCGATCCGTTTGGCCAACCGGTAATTGTAAACGTACACGCCCCACATGACGGCGGCGCAAGCCAGAGCTACCCAGGCGGCCAGCATGTCCGGCGCCGTGCGCTCATCGGCGAAGAAGCTGCGGCCCGCTTGCAAGACAACTTGCAGGCCTGCTGCTGCCATAATAAACGAAGCGATGAGCGAAGCGATCGTTTCCGCCCGTTTATGCCCATACGGATGATCGCGATCCGGCGGCTTCCGGGAAATGCGAAGCCCGATCAGCACCGCCAGTGAAACGACGATATCCGTCGTATTGTTAATTCCGTCCGCCGCGAGCGCTTCCGAACCGGTCATATAACCTATGGTTATTTTAAAAGCGGACAAAAAAACATAGGCGACGATACTAAGCCACGCGCCCTTTTCGCCCTCTTTCAAAGAATCATAGGAATCCACAGCGTTTCCCTCCATCCTCTATTGAAAAACCCTATCATTCCCGAAGTCCCAACCCATCATAGCAAACGAATGAGGTGTGGGTCTAGAGAAACAGTGTTTTCCGAGCTAATAAAAATAGGCGCAGGGCAACTTTGTTTTCCCGGTCAAATGTTGTGGGACTTGTCCAACGGTTTTGGCCTAATCCACTATAAATGAATACCCGCGTCGAAGCCGTCGTAATCTTCCCCGGACGGGTCGAATTTCGCGGGCTCATCCTTGTAGGCGCCGCTCGAGCGGTTCGAGTAAGCCGAGGCGGATAAATGAACCTCGGCTTCATCCGGTTCAACCTCGTTCACGAAGTGGGCGGGAATCGGAATGAGCCCGTCCGGATCGTATGCCATGGCATACGTCGAAATCTCGGACGGAGATGCTTGCCCCTCCAGAAGCCGACCGCCGTGAGCTTGCGCGACTTCGAGAGCCGACGTCAGATCATTGCGATCGACGATGACGTGCAGAACGGGGCTCTTCGTCTCCGTATGCAGGCTGACCTTGTAGCCAAGCTCCTCCAGCGTATCAAGCGCCATATAAGCTTCCTGGTTCGTCTCGAATTGAAAAAAGATCGGGGTGTGGGTCATGTGTGCCTCGTTCCTTTCTTGGATATGGCTGGATTTAGGTTGCCCCATCGCTTTACGGTTATTCCTCGGAAAGGCGAACATACTCGAACGGCTATCGGCATAAGATGGTAGCGGCTAATCTGGGAAGCTCTTCCGCATCCAGACCTGAGAAAGGAGGTGTTCCACCGATGTCTGACCCCGGACAGACGCCGCCGCAAGGCTCCCCCTCTCCGACGCCGGAAGATGTGCGGGCCAACAAGGCCGTTGCCGCTATCGCTTATCTGTTGTTTTTTGTGCCGCTGCTCGCCGCGAACCATTCACGCTTTGCGATGTATCACGCCAATCAAGGCCTTATGCTGCTGCTCGCCTTGATCGCTTGCAACATCTTACTGGGACTTATTCCTCTGCTCAATTTGCTGCTCGTGCCTTTAGCCCACCTCGTGTGCCTCGTATTCTGCGTGATCGGGATGATGAATGTGATCAACGGGGATATGAAGCCGCTGCCGCTGATCGGCCGTATTGAGATCATTAAGCATCCCTAGGATCAAAAAAAGGCGCTTTATCCCTAGGATGAAACGCCTTTTTGGGTATGACGGCTGCCGCCTGCTGCCTAGTTGACGAATTCCAGTCCGGTCAAAAGCCGCTTCAGCAGCACGGCCGCTTGAGCCCTTGAAGCGTTCTGCTGCGGCGCAAATTCATTTTTTTTGCGGCGGCGTCATCCCCGGCTGCGAGCGAGTCGCCTAAATCCAAATACGTGAGCGGTTTCGGCCATACCGGCTCGTCCTGATCCTGCACGAGCAAGGACGCGGCCTCGGTTGAAGCGACCGGTCCGGCGCCCCAAGCAGCGAACGGGACGATCATGACGAACAACATGACGAATAAGGTAAACGATGCGATTTTACGAATGTACTTGGATCCTCCCGAATCAATGATCTTTTTCTTAGTGAACTTCCTGAAAAAGCGTTCCTCCTCCCTCTCATTATAGATACTATTTGTATATTATATTAGATTTTGATAGCAGGTCGCCCTGCACAACGGTTGGCCGACTGATTTTTCAATATATAAGGAAATTGCCACTCGTTCTGGAATTTGTTATGATTGACAAATACAAAAAACTGTGTAAAATTAGTAATTAATAAAATACTTTACCGCTTAAAAGCTAAAAAGCTTAAAAGCCCGAAAGATGTCAGCGAGCACTTGTTAATTTGGAGAGGGGTAATTTTGATGACACGCGACACACACCACAAAATTTTGGATTGTACGATCCGCGACGGCGGTTTAGTGAATAACTGGGACTTTAGCGTCCAATTCGTGAAGGACATGTACCAGGGTCTAAGCGAAGCCGGCGTCGAATATATGGAAATTGGTTACAAAAACTCGGCCAAATTGCTGAAAGGTGCCGATGCCGGCCCTTGGCGCTTCCTTAACGAGGATTTCCTGAAGGAAGTCATCCCCCAAAAAACCAGTACGAAGCTTTCCGCGTTGGTCGATATCGGCCGTGTGGATGAGAAGGATATTCTCCCGCGCGATCAAAGCATGTTGGATCTGATCCGCGTCGCTTGTTACATTAAAGATGTGGACAAAGCGCTCGATCTGGTGCGAAAATTCCACGACTACGGCTATGAAACGACGATCAACATCATGGCGCTTTCGCATGTGATGGAGAATGATCTGAACGAAGCGTTCGAAGAAATCGCCAAAAGCCCGGTCGATGTCGTGTACGTCGTCGACTCCTACGGCAGCATGGATCACAAAGACATCGACTACCTAGTGTCCAAATTCCAACGACTGCTTCCGAACAAGAAGCTCGGCCTGCACATGCACAACAACATGCAGCTGGCGTTCTCCAACACGATCACGGGTGCGAGCAAAGGCGTCGAGTTCCTCGACACGTCCGTCTACGGAATGGGTCGCGCAGCGGGCAACTGTCCGACTGAACTGCTCGTCAGCTACTTGAAAAACCCGAAATACGATCTTCGTCCGGTGCTCGGCATTATCGAGAAACACATGATTTCGATGCGCGAGAAATGGGAGTGGGGTTACATCATCCCTTACATGATCGCCGGCGTCCTGAACGATCACCCGCGTGCCGCGATGGCCATTCGCTCCAGCGACGACAAGGACAAATTTACGGAGTTCTACGACAAGCTGACTTCCCCGGAAGTGATGCCGACCGGCTCCACTGACTAATAGCACATATCTGACCCGGTTTTCCATGCTGCTGCAGCGGCGGAGAATCGGGTTTCTCTATTGGCGCGCAGCCTCTGAAGCGGCCACCGGCTCCAACAGTCATTCGGAAAGGATTCGTGCTGAAGCTTATGTCCCGTCAAAAATCCATCAAAGTCACAGCGCCCAAGCGGCTGCTCCTTCCCGCATCGGGCTTCTTGAGCGGGTACACGCACACGTTAAATCCGTATGTAGGCTGTGCCTTCGCTTGCTCATACTGCTATGTGCGGGAGATGCCGGTCGCGAAATTTCGCGGCTCGCCTTGGGGCGATTGGGTGGACGTAAAAGCAAATACGGCCAGCTTGTTGAGCCGGGAGTTGAAGCGTGCCGGACGCAAAAAACCGGTTACGGTATTCATGTCGTCCGCGACGGACCCCTACCAGCCTGAGGAGTTCCGCGCCTGTCTGACGCGGTCTTGGCTGGAGGTCATGGCGGCATCCCCGCCCGAGGAGCTCGCCTTCGTGATGGTGCAGACGCGCAGCCCGTTGGTCACGCGCGATATCGACGTGCTGCGGCGGCTCGGGCCCCGCGTCCGCGTCAGCCTGACCATTGAGACCGACATGGAGTCGGTCCGGAAGCTGTTCACGCCGGCGGCGCCGCCGATTGCCGCCCGATTCGCGGCCTTGCGGCGGCTCGCCGAGGCGGGGGTGCCGACGCAGGCCGCCGTGTCGCCCGTGCTGCCGTGCAGCGACGGGCTGGCCGACCGGCTGGCGGAAACCGGTGTCGATCGCGTGGTGATCGACGATTATTTTATGGGCGACGGCAGCCAGGGGCGCCGGACGGAGAGGCTTGGTATGCGCGAGCTGTATCGCGCGAACGGGTACGACGCGTGGTACGACCGCGGCGCGTACTTGCGCGTGCGGGAGCAGCTCGCGCGGCGATTCGAGGCGCAGCGGATACGCGTGAGCCAAGAGGGCTTTATGCCCTGAAGCGGGCGGGAGCCGACCGGGCGGACGGGCGTTCGACGCGTTTCTTCGCAAGTTGGCCTTGCGGGCTATCCGCTATTGATGTAGTATCGCGAGTTAAAAAATAACCCCCCAACTCCACTTTAACAGTGGTTTTGGAGGGTTATTCGTTTATTCTTGAAAAACTGTCTTCATCAAGGGGTTACCCTTTGGGCCACGCCTTCTCTCTTCCTGCACGATCCTACCGGAAATCCGGCGGAATCCGTCTTGCCACCCCGGTTAGGATAGCGGCTTCGATAATTGCGTGGCGAACCTTCGTCACGACCTTGTCGTTAAATATACTCGGGATGATGTAGTGCTCGTTCAGCTCCGCTTCGGTAACAACCGAAGCGATTGCGCGGGCAGCCGCCAGCTTCATCGGCTCGTTGATCCGCCGTGCCCGGCAGTCGAGCGCCCCACGGAAAATACCGGGGAACACGAGCACGTTATTGATTTGGTTCGGATAGTCGCTTCGGCCTGTTGCAAACACACGAACATGCGGGAGCGCTTCCTCCGGCGCAATTTCCGGTTCCGGATTCGCCATCGCGAAGACGATGCTGTCCGGCTTCATTTTCTTGATGTCTTCCTCGTTCAGCAAACCGCCCCGCGATACACCGATAAACACGTCGGCGTCTTGAATAACGTCCTTCAGCGTTCCGGCCTTATCTTCGACTTGCGGCTGGTCGGCCAACCACTGCCACATCGGGTAAGGATAGCTGCCTCCGCGAACGATGGCACCCTCGCGGTCGACAGGCACCAAGCGCGTCACCCCTGCGGCGAGCAGCATTTTGCAGATCGATACGCCTGCCGCTCCGATTCCGTTGACCACAACGCGGACGTTCTCGATTCGTTTACCGACCACTTTCAAGGCATTCAGCAAACCCGCGATAACGACGACAGCCGTTCCGTGCTGATCGTCATGAAACACCGGTATATCGAGCTCCTCGTTCAGGCGCGTCTCGATCTCGAAGCATCGCGGAGAGCTGATATCCTCCAGGTTAATGCCTCCGAAAATCGGGCTGATCGCTTTAATAGTACGAATAATTTCTTCCGTATCCTTCGTATCCAGACAAATCGGGAACGCATCGACGCCGGCGAGCTGCTTGAACAGCATCGCTTTCCCTTCCATGACAGGCGCGGCTGCATGCGGACCGATGTCGCCCAGTCCGAGCACTGCCGTTCCGTCGGTGATGACGGCTACCGTATTGCGTTTTATCGTAAGCGAGTAAGCTTTTCTCGGATTTTCATGAATTGCGGTACAAACTCTAGCCACCCCAGGGGTGTAAACACGGGACAAGTCGTCGCGGTTTTTGATCGGCAGATTCGGCTGCATGTTGATTTTCCCGCCTAGATGCACGAGAAACGTACGGTCGGATACGTTAATCAGCTTGATCCCGTCATGCGATTTCAACGCTTCAACCACCTGCGACTCGGCGGATTCCGCCACATCGACGGTAATATCGCGTACCGACGATTCCTTGCCGGGACGAATAACGTCGATCGAGGTGATGTCTCCCCCTGCTTTACTGATTGTTGCAGCTACATCTCCGAACGTTACTTGCTCATGATTGAGCTCCACACGCAAAATAATACTTGTCTGTGCCACGCTGATTCCCTTCCTTCAACTGAAAAGTGATGTCACGAAAACGTATATATGACCTGCCAATAGATTCATGGTATCATGCGTAAGGTTTTTTATGCAAATGAAAAAGAGCTTGCACCCCTATTAGAATCATTTTTCACTTTTATTTGTTATTTTCTCCCATGCCGACATCAGCATATCGCCGTTCATCGGCCCGGGATGCTTCTCCCGAATGACGCCGCCGGGGTCGACGACATACGTAGCCGGGTAGGCATTCACGCGGTAAGTATCCGTCACGCCCCCCGTCGTGTCAAGCGCAATCGGGAAGGTAATCTTCCATTCCTTAACCCACGCCGCAACGACCGGTACGCTAGCCTCGGTATGCGTCGCGTTAACGCCCAGAATCACCACGCCGTCTCTTGCATAATCCGAGTAAAATTGCTGCATATACGGCATCTCCGCCTGACAAGGCGGACACCAGGTCGCCCAAAAATTAACAAACACGGTTTGGCCCCTGTAATCCGACAATCGGATGGTTTCCCCATTCAGCAGTTTTAGCTCGAAATCAGGGGCCTGCTGTCCGACGCCCAGTCCGGGCACTCCTTCCGCTGTTCCCGCCGCAGGCGGCCCCCCCGGCTTGTCAAACAGGCCGTTCGCCACTGTAATGACCAGCACCCAGCCAATCGCAATGACTAGCAGCCTCTGCACCGACGCGCGATGGGTCTCCGGCAAAGGGGAACGCAGCCAAACGATGGCGGCTGCCGCGCCCAACGCCCCAATGATGCCCGATGTGACCGGCTGAAAGCCGCTCATTATAAAATGCAGCGCATGAAATATCGCATACCCCCCCAAAACCGAGACGGCTAACGAATCGATATAAACAGGTCTGCCTATTTTTCTTTTCTCAGCAGCGATTGCTGCATATCCGGCCGAGAGCAGCCAAGCAAGCCAAACTCCGCGCCGACCGCCGTTAAAATAAAGCAGCGACATCGGATTTTCCAATACAGCGCGAAAATCCAGCAGCAGCAAACTTAATTTCCAGACAAGCACCCACACAAGCAGCGCATTGACGGCAATCGACGTAACAATGCCTCTATCGGATCTCCGAAGCAACCGCAGGTGCAGCGCGCCGTAGCCCGCCGCAATCGCACCCATGATCAGCAGCATGTTGTAATGGAGGACAAGCGGTCCCCATGTCCATGTATTCATCGTTGACGTTCACCTGTCTCCCTTTCATCTGGCTATAATTCCATTGTGGAACGGTCTGCCGTCCGTTGTCAACTTGTTGTCGCGTCCCACGAACGAAGCCGATTCCCGGCAATCGCGGAAGCGTCGGCACTTACATGCATACCACAACACCTAGAACTGCAGGAGGGAATTTCTATGAAAAAGCAAATCGTTGCCGTTGTCCTTGCCGCCACGTTTACGGTCGGGTCCTTGGCCGCATACGCCGATCAAGCCCACGCCGCCGCCACCGGTACGATTACAAGCAGCGTGAACTTCCGTAAACAACCTGATACAAGTTCAGCTGCATACGGTTACCTCAAAGCCGGAGAAAAGGTTACCATCCTGTCCAAAGTCAACGCCTGGTGGTATCAAGTGCAAGACGACCAGGGCCGCACCGGCTATATCTCAACGAGCAGCAAATACGTCCGGGTATCGGACTCCTCTCCGATCAGTTCCGAGACGCCTTCCGGCGGGTCGACAACAGCTCCCTCGACGGGCAATACGACAGCAGCCATTGATAAAATAATCGCGGCTGGCAAGAAGTACTTGGGCACCCCTTACGAGTATGGGTCAGACCGTTCCAATACCCGTACTTTCGACTGCTCTGACTTCGTCCGTCAAGCCTTCAAGGAAGGTGCCGGCGTGACGCTCCCGAGCGATTCCCGCGCCCAAGGCAGCTATGTCAAGTCACTTGGGAATACGACAACGAACTGGAAAAGCCTAAAGCCCGGCGACCTGATGTTCTTCATGGAGTATCGCGGAAGCAGCAAATCGTCATACCCGTCCAACAAGGCCAATCAGCGCATCACTCATGTCGGCATTTACCTAGGGGAAGGCAAAGTTTTGCATACATACTCCAAGGAATCCGGCGGGGTTCGGATCGATAGTATCGAGAACAAGCACTGGGAATACCGCTTTATGTTCGGCGGCAGCGCTTTAAAATAATGTTGTTATACCAAAGAAAGAAGACCTTCCCCGAATTGCCCTTGAGGAAGGTCTTCTTTCTTTCTGCTTATAGCCCGAAGATTGCATCGATCATCGGTTTCGTTTCGCCGCCCGGATACAACACATACAGCAGCGTGTACACCGCGACGCCCGTCGGTGCAGTCAACAGCCACATAACGGCTGTCCAGCGCCCGATTTTCTTATGTTTGGCAAAACGCTCATTAAACGCATGCAGCAGCGTTACGATACCGAAAACGCCCGCAGCGGTAGCCAGCGCTATATGGAAGAACAAAAATAAATGATACGCCAGCTTCAGCTCTTCCGGCCCGCCGAAGCTTGTGTTGCCGACAAAAATCGTGCGGCTCGCATAAATCAGAAAGAAGGCAAGCGCGAAGCCCGCGCCCCACAACATCAGCTTCTTATGCGTATCCCGGTTGCCCTTAACAATATGATACCATCCGAATGCAACGAATATCGCGCTTATGACGATAAAGCTCGTACTGATCGTAGGCAGCAAAACGGAAAGCTTCATAAACTAGTCCACCACCATTCGCAACTCAATCTATTCGATATAGCTTAGGCTCGGTTCACATTCCCTGACGCCGGATAATAATCATCGTCCGCAAACTCTTCCTCATCCTCGCGTTTACGTTCCCTTCGGTACCAACGGTAGAACGTGTAGCCGAGTGCCATGCCGTAAACGATTTCCTGGACGATTTTCATGATGACTCCGCCCAACTGCTGATCGTCGAGCATCGGGAGCAGCAGATGATACTCGGGCACAGCCGAATACATCGCGTACATCGGGTCTTTGGCGAAAATAATGAGCGCACAAGCGGGCGTTAGCAGCACCCCATTGATGAAAATGTACGCCATTCTCTTCAGCTCGGACATCCGGCTGTACTCGGGCATCGGGCAAAACACAGGAAACCAGAGCATAAACGCCGACAGCAAGAAGACCGCCTTATAGAGCGTGAGAATCGTAGGATGAGTCATCAACCAATCCATCACGACCGGGATATGATAAACCGAAAAAATAAAGTTGAACAAAAACAACGCAAGCACGGGATTGGTCATTATATACACGACACGCTTAGCCGTTTCCCCTTGGATCGCGGAGCGCATAAGCCATCCCGGCAAGCCGAGCAGCAGGAGCGGCGGCATAATTAAATACAAGATGGACTGCTGAAACATGTGCACACTGAAAAAATAGTGATGCCCGTAATAGGCCAGCGGGCTTCCTTCCGCGGCATACCATAGGATTAAACCAAGCCAACCGTACAGCTGCAGCTTGAGGGGTACGGGTTCGCTGTCCGCAAACCGATGCCGCCAAGCGTTAACGCATAACGTATACAACACACCGACAACAAGCAGCAGCAGGAGCAGGCCTGGGCTCCACAACTCGGCAAACGTTCCCGCTGCTCCATGTCCTGAATGGGAAACAGTGGAATCCATATCGGTTAACTCCTTTCGGGCGTAGCCCCAAATTCGAGTCTGTGTCTGATTCGTGAATTTTTTCCCAAAGTATTTTAAAAAAGAGGGGCTTTCAATAATGACAAGCCGCCTCTCTTCTATCTTACCACCAGAGCCAGTAAACACCGGCCGCAACAGCTGTAAGTGCAACAAACGTTCCGAATGCTAACCCGATGATCGGGAAAAAGTGGCCCCGATCCTTCATGTGCATCCAATAAGCAAGCTGGAAAATGACCTGGACAACGGCCAAACCAACAAGGAAGAAGATAATAAACGTGCGATCCAAACCGCCGTACAGAACTACGGCGAAAGCCAGCATGGTCAACACGATCGAAACAATGTACGAAATGTAATGGTTTCGAGGTCCTTCCAAACGGTGACGATGATCTCCAGCCGAAGATGATTGGTGCTGATTACTCATCTTATGGACCCACCTTTCCGAGGAGGTATACGACCGTGAAGATGAATACCCAAACGACGTCGATAAAGTGCCAGTACAAACCGGCTACGTAATACTTAGGCGCCGTAACCACGGTTAAACCTTTTTTGAACCCGGAAATAATCAACAAGGTAATCCAAAGCACACCGAAGGCAACGTGCGCTCCATGAAACCCTACCAACGTATAGAACGAAGTAGCGAAGGCGCTCTTCGAGAACGTGTGGCCTTCGTGCACGTAGTGAACAAACTCGTAAATTTCAAGACCCAAGAACGCCAGACCGAGCAATACGGTTACTGCCATCCAC
Source organism: Paenibacillus sp. EPM92 (assembly GCF_016586185.1). NCBI lineage: Bacteria > Bacillati > Bacillota > Bacilli > Caryophanales > Paenibacillaceae > Paenibacillus > Paenibacillus sp. EPM92. The sequence continues at coordinate 5,735 of NZ_BCPS01000035.1, read as the reverse complement.
GCTTGCAGCTTCTTGAACTGATTGCGGTGAAGCGCCATCGTGGCAAATACGCTGGTCAACGAGCTCGTCAGCAGGATGAACGTTGAAATCGCAACAAGATCCATCGTGAACAAATGCTGAGCCGTCGGACCGTCCGGCACTTGATTCCGGAGGGCGATGAAGGAAGCGAACAACGTACCGAACAGTACGCATTCGCCGCCAAGGAACAACCAAAAGCCCAAAACTTTATTCTTACCTTCCAAGGTTGCTGTTTCCGCGTGAGGTGGCAGGGCACCGCCTACTTCATGATGTGCTGCACTCATGCCTTAACCCCCTTATCGTTTAACTCTTCGGGCTCGATATGGAAGCCGTGATCGTCATAGACGGAACGGAAGAACATACATATGAGCGTAAACCCGATACCGAGAATACTTACAATATAAATGTGGTACATAAAGCCATAACCGGCGATAAACAAGCCGAGCGACATCAGGAAAGGCAGAATCGAAGGCGACGGCATATGAATCGAGCCCAGCGGCTCGGCCGGCGTCATCTCTTTGTTGCCCGCCATTTTCTCTTTCCAGAACGCATCGTAACCGCGTACGAGAGGCGTTTGTTTGAAGTTGTATTCCGGTGCCGGGGACGGAATCGTCCACTCGAGCGTACGAGCATCCCAAGGGTCTGACCCTGCATTCATCGGTTTTCTGGCAGTAGCCGCGATATTGATCAGGAACACGATCATACCGATACCCATCAAGAAAGCGCCGATCGTACTGATAAAGTTACCTTGTTCCAAGCCAACGCCCGGCTGGAATGTAAACACCCGGCGCGGCATCCCCATCAAGCCGAGGAAATGCTGCGGGAAGAACGTCATATGGAAGCCGATGAAAAATGTCCAGAAGTGGATTTTGCCCAGCGTTTCGTTCAACAAGCGGCCAAACATCTTCGGCCACCAGTAGTACGAAGCCGCGAACAAGCCCAAAACCAAGCCCCCTACGATAACGTAGTGGAAATGCGCAACGACGAAATACGTGTCGTGGTACTGGAAGTCAGCCGCCGGTACGGCGAGCATAACGCCCGTTACGCCACCCATGGTAAACGTCGGAATAAACGAAGTGGCGAACATGTTAGCTGTTGTAAAGCGGATTTGACCGCCCCACAGCGTAAACAGCCAGTTAAAGATTTTGACGCCGGTCGGAATCGCGATCGCCATCGTCGCAACCCCGAATATGGCATCCCCGACAGGGCCAATACCTGTTGTAAACATGTGATGCGCCCAAACCATGAAGCCCAGGAATCCGATCAAAGCCGTTGCGAATACCATGGAGCTGTATCCGAACAAACGCTTACGCGAGAATGTAGCTACGATCTCGGAAATAATACCGAAAGCCGGCAAAATCAAGATATAAACCTCAGGGTGACCGAAGATCCAGAAGATGTGCTCCCAGAGAATCGGATTACCGCCCTTCGCAACATCAAAGAAAGCACCGCCAAAAATCCGGTCGAACATCAATTCTACAAGACCGACCGTAATGGCAGGGAAAGCGAACAAAATCAGCAACGATGTAATGAACGATGCCCAAGTGAACATCGGCATTCTCATGTAGGTCATGCCCGGGGCACGCATATTAATGATCGTAACCAGGAAGTTGATCCCCCCGATCAGCGTACCGATACCGGCAATCTGAAGACCGAGCACGTAGAAGTCAACGCCCTTGAATGCCCCCGTAGCATCTATAATACCGGAGAGCGGCGGGTAAGCCGTCCAGCCGGCGGCAGGTGCGCCGCCCAAAAACCAAGACGTATTGAGCAATAAGCCCCCGAAGACGAAAAGCCACAAACCAAGTGCGTTTACGAACGGGAACGCAACGTCCCGGGCCCCAATCTGCAAAGGAACGATGGCATTCATAAAGGCGAAGATGACCGGCATCGCCGCCAAGAAAATCATGGTCGTACCATGCATGGTTGTTAATTGGTTGAACGTATCGCCGATAAAAATCTTTTGATCCGGATAAAGCAACTGAATACGAATCAAGATCGCTTCGATTCCGCCCAGTAAGAAGAAAATTCCGCCGGCGATCATATACAGAACACCGATCTTTTTATGGTCAACCGTCGTCAGCCAGTCCATCAGACCGGTGTGCCGTTTTACCGTGTGTGCGTGAGCCACGTATTTAACCTCCTTTTTCCCTGATGCTCGTTTACTGAGGCAACTTCAGCGAATTCAAATATTTAACCAAGTCGTTGATCTCTTGATCCTTAAGCGCTTTAGCTACATTCGGCGCGCCTTCGGAAAACGCAGGCATCTTCGCACCCGGCTTCACCGATTGGGGATCTGCGATCCATTGCTTCAAGCTCTCATCATTATGCGGCAAAATGCCGGCTATTTTCTCGCGTGAAGCGAAACCGTTCAAGTTCGGTCCTGCGCCGAGCCCCTGCGCGTTGACCGCGTGACAGGACAAGCAGTTGTCTTTAAAGATCTGCTCTCCGGCTTTGGCGTCTGCAGGAATTGCCGCCGGCGCTTTCATCTTCGCAACCCATTGATCGAACTGAGCCGGTTCCATCGACTTGACTTTGAAATCCATCAAGGTGTGGGACGCACCGCAAAGCTCCGCACATTTACCCAAGAATGTATCCGCATCGTCGGCTTCCAAGTAATAAACGTTCGTCAAGCCCGGGTTCGTGTCCATCTTACCGCCGAGCGAAGGAACCCAGAAGGAGTGTTTCACATCGGAAGCAGTTAGTTCGAAAGCGATTTTCTTACCCGTTGGAATAACCAGATCCTGTGCCGTGGAAATGCCCAGCGACGGATATTCAAACTGCCACCAGAAAGCATGGGCCGTTACTTTGACCGTAAGCGCATCCTTGTTTTCTCGGTGGTCCTCCAACACCTTGAAGGTGTATTGAACCGTCGGCACCGCCAGAACCAGGAGCAGGATAATCGGAATAACCGTCCAAATGATCTCCAGCGTATGGCTGCCTTCCACTTGTTTCGGAATGATGTCTTTCTCGCCTTTTTTCTTTCTAAAACGAACCAAGACATACAAATAAATCGCAAACACGACAACGACGACCGCAATCATGATCCCGAAGCTGAGTTCCATCAGGAACATCTGATCTCTGGCCACCGGACCCCTTGGCTTCAAGGCGGAAATCGTATCGTCCCCACACCCCGTTAGCAGCAGCATCATCAACCCGAAGAGAGGGATGAAACGCCACAGATTTTGCCATCGAATCATCTTATCAATCCCACCTTATGAAGCAAGTATTTTTCGAACAAAATAGGTCATATCTTGTCAATGAACCTAATTACCATTATAACTATAAATTCGTCCCTGTTTTTTGTCAATGAATCTGGGAAAGTTCACAAAACGTTCGGAAGTCTAGGTTTATCAAGCTTTTCGAGGCTTTCGGCCTCTTTGTAAAATGCGTTTTGGCCGACCTCTGGAATGGCGCAGACCCTCACATACGGTTCTATTAGGTTATTTCCATAAAGCGGCCGGTTTATGCATGTTTTGGACTCCCGTACAGGCGAATCAAAACACATTCGGAGACCCATTCTAATGTCAAGGAGCAGCAGTCGCGTCCAGCAGAACACAATCTGCATTCTATCGTTTGCAATGCGCTGATTCCTATTCATGAAGGAGGGCTTTCGTTTGCGTACTCTTCGATCGATATCCGTGGCCGCCATAATGATGCTTTGCCTTATTGTTACCGGCTGCTTCAGTTGGTACGACTACAACAGCGCCAATAACTATGGAAGTAAAAGGGATATGCCGAGACAGGACACGTCCCGCGCTTATCAGACCCAGCAGCAATACGCTCCCGTCACGCATCAAGTGTCCAAGCTGGAGATGAGCCAGCACCTGTCCGATCAGGTAGCCGCCATGGACGGCGTCAGCAGCGCGATCGTCATGATGGGCGATAACACCGCTTATACAGCCATAACGATTGATATGACAGCTACCGGAACGCGAGGCGGCGATGTGAGAGGAACCGAAACCAATAATTACGGTATCGTGAAAGGGTTATATAATCCTTATACCCCTGAGAACGACTATGCGGATCCGAACCAGCTGATTACGGGAAGCGGCGCCGAAACGGAAATGCATCACGAGCATCTCTCCCATCTGTTCAAGCAAAAAATCGCTGAAAAGATTCGTTCGCTGCAGCCTAGTGTGACGGACGTGTATATCTCCGCCAATCGTACGGTTGTCAATGAATTTAACCGCATCGCTCAAGAGAGCTGGCAAGGGCGTTCGCTGGAGCCCTACCGACCGCAATTCATCCAGCTGATGGAGCTTACCTTCGGAACGGCCCCGACCATACCGAATCAAGCGGAAGGCAACGGACGGGAATATTAGCCGCGTCGAGCGGACTGCACATGGCCGATGCGCGGCGTGTGCAGTTTCTTTTTGTACAGGATTGCTGTAGAATGCTTTATTAATAAGAAGTAATTATTTCAGAAATGGTCCGCAGCTGCCGTACCGGCCGCTATCGGGCGCATTCAAATCGGTTCTATAGGAGATATTATAATGAAGAAAAATGAATTCGCCGCTCTTGGTATCGAGGACAACCTCGCCGAAGCTTTGCACAAATTCGGGTATGCTGAGCCCACCCCTATCCAGAAGGAAGCCATCCCCGCCGTTCTCTCAGGCGCCGACCTGATTGCGCAGGCGCAAACCGGAACAGGTAAAACGCTCGCTTTCGTCCTGCCGATGCTGGAAACGGTACGTCCCGAAAGCCCGAACGTGCAGGCGCTGATCGTAACGCCGACCCGAGAGCTGGCGATTCAAATAACGGATGAAGTCAAGCGCTGGGCGGCCTTTAAAGAGCTGAGCGTGCTATCGGCTTACGGCGGACAAGACGTGGAAAGACAAATACATAAGCTCGAGGGCAGCGTACATATTATAATTGCAACGCCCGGCCGCTTGCTCGATCATATCCGCCGCGGCACCGTTAAACTGCATAAGCTTTCGATGCTGGTGCTGGATGAAGCCGACCAAATGCTGCATATGGGCTTCTTGTCGGAAGTGGAGGAAATTATCTCCGTTACCCCATCCAGGAGACAAACGCTATTATTCTCGGCCACTATGCCTCCGCGTATCCGGCAATTAGCCAAGGAATATATGCGGCCGCCTGTTGAAATCGAAGTGAAAGCGAAACGCGTGACGCTGGATGAGATCGAACAAGTCGTTATTCAAACGACAGACCGCGGGAAGTTCGAGGCGTTATGTAAAATTATTGACGAAGAAAATCCGTATCTCGCGATGGTTTTTTGCCGGACGAAGCTCCGGGCCAGCAAGCTGCGCACCGAGCTTGCCGAGCGAGGGTATTCCTGCGATGAGCTGCACGGGGATTTGACGCAGGCCAAACGCGAACAGGTGATGAAGCGGTTCCGCGACGCCAAAATTCAGCTGCTCGTCGCCACCGATGTGGCTGCGCGCGGGCTGGATGTGGAAGGCATTACCCATGTCATCAACTACGATATCCCGCATGACGCGGAAAGTTATATTCACCGCATCGGCCGCACCGGGCGAGCGGGTCAGACCGGCAAGGCGATGACGTTCGCCGCTCCGCGAGACGGGGCTTATCTGGAGCTGATCGAGCGCGGAATTAAGGCGACGCTGTCCAAGCGCTCAGGCCGCGGGCAGCAGGCGGATGCTGGCGGAGCGGCGGAGCGGCCGGGACGCGGCGGCGCAGAGCGCCAAGGGCACGGGACGCGCGGGCAGAGCCGCGGCGGCGGCAGAGCCGGG
>NZ_BCPS01000034.1:0-12168 GCF_016586185.1 Paenibacillus sp. EPM92 | reverse complement strand
AGCGAAGCGGCGGGCGCAGGAACGCCGGTGAGGCCGGCGCCAGAGCCGGGGCGCAGCAAAGCGGCGGGCGCAGGAACGCCGGCGAGACCGGCGCCAGAGCCGGGGCGCAGCAAAGCGGCGGGCGCAGGAACGCCGGCGAGGCCGGCGCCAGAGCCGGAGCGCAGCGAAGCGGCGGGCGCAGCGGGGCGAAGCCGGGACGGCGCGGGCGTTAATGGACGCGCCGCCGGTGACCAACCTTTACCTCAGATCGGAAGTCATGTAATATGAAATATGAGGTAATCGGAAAGAAACTGCACTTCACTAACGAAGGAGGCTTTCCATGTACGAACTGAAAGACAAAGAACTCATTTTTGTTTTTACGGGCCCTAACGGCGCCGGTCGAAGAACGGTAGCTCAAATGTCAGGCAATACGCTAGGGATCAAGCAGGTCATTTCCTACACGACCCGCCCTCCCCGACCGTCCGAAATGGACGGCCAGGACTATCACTTCGTTTCGAGTGAAACTTTCGCAGCGGCTGAAGCCAACAACGAATTCATCGAGGTCGTCGAGATCGACGGCAACCGGTACGGGATTAAAGAGGCCGACGTCGCGGAACAGCTGCAAAAATTCGGTGCCGTTTACCTCGTGCTTAACCGGTTTGGCGCGGAAGCGTTGAAGAAGATTTACGGTGACAAGATCGTCCGTATCTTCATTTACGCCGACCGCGAGACGGTCGAACGCCGTGAGCAAGAGCGTGGAGATTCTCCTGAACTCATCAAGCGCTACATGTCCCACTATGATGAAGAAATGGCTTATAAAGACTCCTGTGAGCACGTTTTCGAGAATCTGGACCTGGCGCATACCGTGTTCGACTTAACCAAAACGCTGGATGAGACTTATTTAAAACGCAACTTGCTCGATCTGGATTAACCGGTAGTACCGTAATTAAGAAAAGCTCCTGGTCGGAGCCCTTAAAGAAGATACTTTCGCGTTCCAGCTTGCTATATTAAGAAAGACCGATGACCCGGATACGGGGTCAGCGGTCTTTTTTAAGCATTACGCATGAGGAGGCCTCCCCATCATGACTATCTTATTTATCGAACCGACGCCAAGTCCCAACACGATGAAAATAACGGTTTCGGAGAAATTGCCCGAGTCCGTACGCCAGACGTATACGAAAGATCAAGCTGCAACTGCGCCGGAGCCTTATAACCGGCTGTTGGCGATCGACGGCGTCCGAGGTCTATACCGCGCCAGCGACTTTATCGCTCTGGACCGGACCCCTAAAGGGGATTGGCAGCAAATCCTGGAGAATGTCCGGGCGCTTCTGGGCGAAGTTACGCCCGGCGCCGGGTCGGAGCTCGCTTCTGTCGATGCTTCGTCTTCTCCGGATACGTCTTATGGAGAAGTTGCGGTGAAGCTGCAGCACTTTCGCGGCATTCCGCTGCAAATCCGCGTATCGGCAGGCGGAGAAGAGAAACGCGCGGCCTTGCCCGAACGATTCTCTCAAGCGGCGGTTCGGGCCGCTTCGGCTTCTCCGAATCTCATTAAAGAACGCTCCCTTGAAGACTGGGATACGCGTTACGGTGAACTGGCCGACGTGCTGGAAGACATCGTGCAGGAAATCGACGCTTCTTACGACGACGCACGTCTGGAAGAGCTTGTCGCCAAAGCCGCGCTAGGCCCCGTCGCCGAAGGCGCGCAAGAAGTAGCCGCGGCCGCGAGAAGAACGCTTTCTTTTGCAGAAACGGAGCGGCAGTTGAAATCGGAGGATTGGAAGCAGCGCTATGCGGCCCTGCAACAAATCAAACCGGGCGCAGACACACTGCCGTTGCTGGTTCTCGCGCTGCGGGATGAACAAACGGCTATCCGTCGTCTCGCGACCGTTTATTTAGGCGACCTGAAGGACGAATCCGTGCTTCCCTATTTGTACCAGGCGCTTAAGGATGCTTCCCCTTCCGTAAGACGAACCGCGGGCGATACTTTATCCGATCTCGGCGATCCGGCTGCGCAGGATGCGATGATCGGCGCCTTGCGCGACTCGAACAAATTGGTGCGTTGGCGGGCGGCGCGTTTCTTGTATGAGGTCGGCGACGAACGCGCATTGCCCGCTCTTGCGGCAGCAGCCGACGATCCTGAATTCGAGGTGCGCATGCAAGCCCGAATGGCGCTTGAACGCATCGAAGGCGGTCATGCCGCCGAGGGCTCCGTCTGGCAGCAGATGACGCGTCGCAACGAGACCTGACATTTCTTACCCGATAATCCCCGTGAATCGTAACGATTTACGGGGATTTTTGCAGCTGCGCCGGAAAGAGTCGATGCCGGAATCTTTCGTACTCTATAATGCTGATAGCTGATATAATAGTCCCATACCGGACTTTAGAACCATGTCTGCAGAATCAGTACTACATCCCTTCGACCTGACTATTGACTTGCTAGAATAAGGAGAGAGTTTCTTGCGCAAAACGATTGCCGTCCTATCGTTAACCGCCGCCGTTGTCATTTCACCCCTTGACGTCTTCGGCCTTACCTTCAACTTCGGGCACGCCTACGCCGCCCCCGTCGCTCCATCCCCCCAATTGGTCATTAACGGCAGCGTCGTGACCGCCGACACGCCCTTTCTATGGGGGGGATTACACGGGAACACTTTATACGCCCCCGCCCGTCTTGTTCTGTCCCGACTCGGCTATGACCTTACCTGGAACAGCGAGGAACAGTCGCTTCAAGCTGCGATCGAGGGCCAAACCGTCCTCCACAAACCGGGCAGCACAACCTGGCTGATCGACGGGTACGTATTCAACTTCGACGATGCCTCCTTGATCCGGGACGGCTCGACTTGGTTGCCCGTACAGCCGGTTGCCGAAGCGCTCGGACAACACCTCGTGTGGAGTCCGCTCACCGCTACTTTATATGTGAAATCGACGCTCGCCGCCTCCATTTCAGAAACGCTCAGCTATGGCTATACGCGGCTTAGCTATGAAGGCGAAACGAAAGACGGCCTGCGGCACGGCTTCGGCCAGCTTTTCGTGGACGGCGTCCTGTGGTATGAGGGCGAATTCGACACGAACCAAATGAACGGTTACGGCAAGCTGTACACCGATGGCCGCCTCCAGTACGAAGGCGGGTTCGTCAAGAACAAACCTCACGGTCAAGCCACCTTCTATTACCCGGACGGCTCTTCCTACATCGGAGAATTCCGGAACGGGCATCAGACAGGGCAAGGCAGCTTCTACGATGCCCGCACCGTCATCCGCTACCGGGGAGAATGGGTAAACGGTTTGATGGAAGGACACGGGGAGATTTTCAACGCCAAAGGCACCATGATCTATTCCGGTGAAGTCCGCCAAAACCGTAGACACGGCTATGGCGTCAGCTACGACGAGGCCAACAAGAAATCGTACGACGGCCAATGGAATAACAACCTCCGCTCCGGTACGGGCAGATCCTATACCCCGGACGGTAAGCTGGCTTACGTCGGCCAATGGAGCGAGGACCGCAAACACGGAAGCGGCTATGCTTACCGAATCGGAAATCTGGATTGGTATGAGCCTAATGATAAGGGTGAGCTGACCAAAACCTCAAAACCAGCGACGGAAATGACGGAGGTTCGCTACCGAAACGATGTTAAAACCATGGAGGGGCAAAAGCTGATCTACTCCGGAGACGTCACAACCGAAGGAATCCCGAACGGAACCGGTAAGTTAAGCAAACAAGGAGGGCTGCAGCCAGCTTCAGGACGGGGGACGCTTTACGCCTACCGTACGTATTATGAGGGTCAGTTCGTGCTTGGGGAGATGACAGGGATGGGGAAATATTACGACGAGCAGGAAGCTCCCGTCTACGAAGGGCAAGTCGTAAACGGCTTGCGTCAGGGACAGGGCCGCGGTTACGAGAACGGCGTGCTCGTCTATGACGGCGAATGGAACCATAACGAGAAAAGCGGTATCGGACGTTCGTATACGTACGACAAAGCGTTTACAGGAGCTTCCTTCGAAGGCCAAGCCTCGCTCCTCATGTATGAAGGACGCTATATCGCGGGCAAGCTTGCGGAGCAGACGGCTGTTTACAAATATTACGGGAATTTCAAACAAGGGGTCCCCGACGGCGTGGGCTCCGTCCTGATGCTTCACGATTATAAGAACGATAGCGGTCCGAAATCGCTCGACAAGGAGCAAGGAACGGCTTGGCTTGTGTATGAAGGAGATTTCAAGGCGGGTGTGCGCGAGGGGAAGGGCAAGCTGTATGAGAACAATACCCTCGTGTACGAGGGAGGCTTCGCTCAAGGCTTGCGCAGCGGCGACGGCACCGGCTACGAGAACGGTATGAAGCATGTCGGGAAATACGCAGCCGATCTCAAGAACGGACAAGGCAGCATCTACGACATGCACGGCACGCTGCGTTATCAGGGAAATTTTAAAGACGGGAAGAAAGACGGCTTCGGTAGAGCTTACACCGAGTTTGGAGATCTCTCCTATGAAGGAAACTATAAAAACGACTTGAAACACGGCTTCGGCAAGCTTTACAGCGAGGGAACGGTCTATTATCAAGGCGAATTTCGCGAAGACAAGACCTTAAGCCAATATTTAAACGAATTAAAGGATACGGAGTAAAGGAGGACTTCCGGCTTGCCAAAGCATTTCTGGGTATTATTCGCGTTGATTTTGTTTCTAGACGCTTATGGCGAAGGGGCCCGCGCCGAAGAACATCCAGGTTCGGGAGTTCCATCAGCTTCCAGTCAGCAGGAAGCCGCATTAACAACCGTGAGCGGAAGCACCTACAGCAGCAAGCTTGCCGGTCTGAGGTTCAGTGCGGGGGCGCTGCAGCCTTCCTTTAGTCCCGAGCAATATGACTACCTATTGCATGCGCCTTATGAAACCGACTTTGTGGAAGTGGAAGTGATTCCGCGAGACCCGAACTCGTCTTTATCGGTCAATACGTTTTGGTTAAAAAACACGAACGTATTTCGCAACCAAAACGCGTTGAGCGTCGGCAATAATTACTTTGAGATCGTCGTAACGGCTCTTGACGGGGATATTTCGATCTATCGGCTGAACATCATACGAGGTGTTCCTTCCAGCGAAAGAAATTTAAAGTCGCTATCTTTCAGTACGGGACGCTTGTATCCGTCCTTCGACCCCAGCGTGACCCAATATACCCTGTATGTCGATCATCCTGTTAAGTTTTATACCGCTATCGCCAGGACGGAAGACGCCTCCTCGCGATTATCGTTTAACGGTACGGCAACGCCCAGCGGAGGTCTTTATACGAACGATGCACCTCTGGAAGTCGGGACTGCCAATACGCTAAATGTCATCGTTTCCGCCCAAGCAGGTGGCTCGAAAACTTACACCATCACGATCAAACGCGCCGAAAACCTTGTCAAATCAACCCCAACCGGACACAGCGGCTTCTACAACACGAGTCCGGTTGCGAAGCCGAATACGGAGACGCTGAAGGAACAGAACGGTCAAGTCAAAGCCGTAGTCGAGATTGTCAAGGACCCTTACGCAGCAGCTCTGGAGGCCAAGAATGAACCGCTTGTTTTTATCGATGCGGCTAGCGGCCAATACCATCACGTGCTGGAGGTCAAGCTGGCCCCCGATCTATGGAAAGCCGCCGGCTATAACGGGAAAGCGCTGGATGTGATCATGAACGATCTGGACGTCGTGCTTAAGCCGGGTCCGGTTCCCCCTGCATCGAAGGATACCGGAGCCCGGCTCTCCTCGAGGAAGCTGGAATTATCCGGTCGCACGGAGTGGGAGCAGAAGCCTCCTACGGCCAGTTACGCGGCGGCCGCGTTCCTCTTGACCTTCGAGTCGTTCGGTACTTATACGGCGCAGTTATCCCATCCGCTTGATATCGCGCTGGAGCTGAATCCGGCGAAAGTTCGCAACGCTTCTTCGCTGGCGGCCTACCGGTATGACGAAGCTTCGAAGCGTTGGCAGTTTCTCGGGGGCGAGCTGAAGCCCGGCAACAGGTACGAGTTCCGCTCCGATACGTTCGGCCTCTTCGCTGTCATGGGCGAGGATCGGTCATTCAGCGATACGACCGGCCATTGGGCGGAAAGCAGCATCGAGATCATGACGACCAAGCGCATCGCAAGCGGGGTCGGCGACGGCAAGTTCGAGCCCGATGCGCCCGTGACGCGTGCGGAGTTCGCGGCGCTGCTGGCGCGCTCCATGGAGCTGCAGGAGCTCCGGACCCTTTCGTTCGCCGATGTGCCCGGGGATGCCTGGTATCGCTACGAGCTTGGCAAAGCGGCGGCCGCCGGGTTCATCGAAGGCATCGACGAAGCCACCTTCGCGCCGCAAGCAACGATCACACGCGAGCAGATGGCGGCGATGCTGATGCGCGCGTACAGCTTCCGAACGAAAATCAGGCTGAACGACATTCTTTTGCCGTCAGCATCGAAGTTCAGCGATGAAGCGAGTGCCTCGCCATGGGCCGCCCGCAGCATTCGATTGGCAGACGCCGTCGGTCTTATGAACGGCTCTCCCGACGACGCTTTTCATCCGAAGGCATCCGCCACCCGTGCGGAAGCGATCGTCGTGCTGCTGCGCCTGATCAACAAAGCTGCCTCCTGACAGCCTATCACCGCCTATCTGACATAGGCGGTTTTCTCATCGGCATGCGTGTCCTTACTTTAGCAGATTAATGATTATACTATAGCTGATTAATGATTATTGATATTAATGTCCTTGCTCTTCATCACAGCTCCGATTTACGCTTGGCTTGACGAATTCGGAAGAGAACGCTACGCTTGGCGTAATTTTAGGGGAAATCATATAGGAGGTAAATGAATGCGTTATGTCATTTGCTCCGGAGGGCAGCTCGGCGATTGGGCCCTCGCGGAATTACGCGAAGGCGATGTGCTGGTCGGCGCGGACCGGGGCGCCCTGTTTCTGGTAGATCGCGGGTTTAGCCCGGATATGGCCCTAGGCGACTTTGACTCGGTTAGCGCCGGGGAGTTGATGCGCATCCGGACAGGCAGCAGGCGGTTTGAGGCTTGCGACCCGATTGCGAAGGACTGGACGGACACGGAGATGGCCTTGCGCTGGGTTCTCGCCCAACAAGACCCTAAGCCCGACGAAGTCGTGCTGCTTGGCGTGCTGGGATCGCGGTGGGACCATTCGCTGGCCAATATCCACCTGCTGCGCGTACTGCTTGAAGCCGGTGTGCGCGGCCGCATCGTCGACGAAACGAACGAGCTGCACCTCGTCGACGGCTCCATGCCGCTGACGCTCGCCCGCACGCGCCATACCTACGTCTCGCTGCTGCCGCTCAGTCTCGAGGTGACGGGCATTACGCTGAACGGCTTTCAATATCCGTTGCTTGACGCAACGCTCACCATTGGGCAATCGCTAGGCATCAGCAATGTCTTGCTGGAACAAACAGGAACAATCCGCCTTCGCGACGGGCTGCTGCTTGCGATTCAAAGTATGGACTAGCCGTAGTTACGAAAAGAAGCCTCCCTTTACATTCAAAAAGGGGGGCTTCTTCTGTTACGTACGCTTCTGCCCTACGACGTCGTCGGTTCAGCTCCTGCCGCCCGGGGCCGCGCCGCACCCGTTGCGGCGCCCGATTGCAGCTGGTACATCCGGTAATACCGGCCCTGCAGCTTCATCAGTTCCTCGTGATTGCCGTGTTCGGCGATCTCGCCCTTGTTCAGCACAAGGATTTGGTCCGCCTCGCGTATCGTCGACAGCCGGTGTGCGATGACGAACGTCGTCCGGCCTTCGCTGACGACGCGCAGCGCTTCCTGGATCAGGCTTCGCTGTCGATGCTGGCCGTCGCCTCGTCGAGGATAAGAATCGCCGGGTCGAAAGCGAGCGCCCGCGCGAACGAGATGAGCCGGCGCTGTCCCGCCGACAGCGTGCTGCCTCGCTCTACTGCGGGTTCGTCGTACCCGCCGGGAAGCTGCTCGATGAACGGCGCGGCTCCGACATCGGCAAGCGCCTTACGCACCTGCTCCGGGGTAATCTTATCGTTGTACAAGCTTTACGTTGAACTTAATGTCCCCGGCGAACAGGAACGGGTCCTGCAGCACGATGCCCATATGCTTGCGCAGCGCCTGCTTGGACAACGTGCCGATTTCGCGGCCGTCGATCCGGATTTCACCGCCCGACGGCTCGTAGAAGCCGAGCAGCAGATTCATGATCGAGCTTTTGCCCGATCCGGTGTGCCCGACCAGCGCGACGGTTTCTCCCTTTCTCACTTCGAATGGAATGCCCTTCAGCACCGGCTCCCCCGATTTGTAGGCGAAGGAGACATTGTCGAACACGACGTGTCTGCAGGCCGGTCCGTCTCTTCGACGCGCACCGGTTCGCCGCCTTCGACATCGAGCAGATGGAACACCTTCTCCGCCGATACGACGGCGCGCTGAGCGTTCATCAATGGGTCGAAGATTCCGATAATCGGCTGGAAAAAGCGCCCAGGTCATCGATAAACGCGTAAAACACCCCGAATTTTGGTTGATACTCCACCGTTTTATTTGAAAAAGTTGCCACCTCCCGCCTCAGGCTCGGCTCAGGATCGGCTCATTGGAACGCGCCCAGCACTACGACCGCCGCCGCCGCAACCATGAAGGCAGGCAGCAAATTGGCCACTTGGATACGGCGCAGCTCAAGCAAATTTATACCGACCCCGATAATCAGCACGCCGCCGACCGCGGTCAACTGCACGATGATCTCATTCAGCAGAACCTTATCCAGCAGCGATGCTATCCATGATGCGCCGAGCGCGATCGATCCTTGGTAGACGAAAATCGGCAGCGAGGAGAACAACACTCCGATGCCCATCGTCGAGGCGAAAACAACCGACAGCAGGCCGTCCATCAGCCCCTTCGTGTACAAAATGACGTGGTCGCCGCGCAGCCCGCTGTCCAGCGAGCCGAGAATCGCCATCGCCCCGATGCCATACACCAGCGTCGCGTTCACAAATCCGGCCGCAAGGCGCCCCTTCGGCCGTTCCCCGCCCCGCCGCCGGGATGGCAGCCGGCTCTCCGCCGCGTACACCGCCCGCTCCAGCGCCTGGCCAAGCTGCTGCAGCCTATGCTCCAGACGCAGCCCTTCGCCGATTAACCCGCCGATCGTCAGACTGATCACGATCAGCAGAAAATTGTCCGATTTCAGTGCCATCGACAAGCCAAGCACCACCAGCGCCAGCCCGATGCCGTGCATCAGCGTCTGCTTCACGCTTTCGCTCATCCGGCCTATTCCGATGCCCAGCAAGCTGCCTGCGACGATCGCCGCCGCGTTCACTATCGTCCCCCATAAAGCCATATCCCGTCCGCACAATCCCTTCTAAGTTTAAGAATGGAACCATCATACCTCGGCTCGGGCCCGGGCACAATAGCCTCGGGTTAAGAACGTCTCCTATGGACATACTTCCTTGCGGGCAGGGGTATACTAACGACCGAATCAGGTATAAGGAGGGTTTTGGCAATTATGGCGGAAGACAAAAGAATGGAGCCCGTTTCGGGCGAAGAAGTGGAGACCGACGGCATCTATGAGAACGAATGGGGACGCGAGGAAACGTTAAAGCGCGGCGACGAGTTTCCATATGATCCAGTGAACGGCCAGACGGAATGGAAACTGACCAGCCTTGCGCTGGAAAGCCAGGAGAACGAAATGTACAAGGACAACAAGGCCAACACGGAAAAGCGCATGCATCTGGACTTCGGCACGAAGGAAGCGAAGGAACGGCCGAGACCGGAGTGAGCAACATAGACTGGCTCAGCCAAGGAACCGCCCGGCACATGGTGCCGTAGGCGGTTTTGGCGTTGTCGGCCGGCTGCGGCTGCAGGGAAACCCGATTCGTCCACTTGATGTTCTCCGTGCTTTCACGACCACGAAAATAGCGCCCTCCTTCACAGGAGCGGCGCTATCCTTATTCCGCTTTACTCGGCGTGCATGATTTTGATCAAGTTCGTCGATCCGGACTTGCCGATCGGCACGCCGGCGGACACGATCACAAGCTCGTCCGGCTGCACGACGCCCGACTGCTTGCCGTGGCGAATGGCTGACTCGAACATCTCGTCCGTCGACGCTACTTCATAACCTTGCACCGGCGTCACGCCCCATACCAAGCTGAGCCGGCGCAGGATTTGCTCGTTGGGCGCTACGGCGACGATCGGCGCCTTCGGGCGGTACTTCGATACCATCCGCGCGGTAAAGCCGCTTTCCGTCGGCGTGATGATCGCCTTTGCGTCCAGCTCCAGCGACGAGCTGACGACCGCTTGGCTGATCACTTCTGTCACGTCCGTCCTATGGAGCGCCGTCCGCTTGATGAACTGCTCGCGATAATCGATCGACGCTTCCATCCGCTGCGCGATCGACGCCATCGTCCGCACCGATTCCAGCGGATATTTCCCGGCCGCCGTCTCCCCGGACAGCATGATCGCATCGGTGCCGTCAAGCACGGCGTTGGCGACGTCGCTCGCTTCTGCCCGCGTCGGACGGGGATTGGACTGCATCGAGTCCAGCATATGAGTCGCGGTGATGACGGGCTTGCCGGCGATATTGCATTTTTGAATCATCATCTTCTGGATATGAGGCACGTCCTCCACCGGCACCTCGACACCGAGATCCCCGCGCGCCACCATCAACCCGTCCGAGACCGCGAGAATGGCATCCAATTCATCGACGCCTTCTTCGTTCTCGATCTTCGAGATGATCTGAATATGCCCCGCTCCCTGCTCCTCCAGCAAACGGCGAATTTCCAACACATCCTCGGCCTTCCGCACGAAGGAGGCGGCGATAATGTCCACGCCCTCCTCCACACCGAAGCGAATATGCTCGATGTCCCGATCCGTTACCCCCGGCAGCGACGTATGCGTCCCCGGCAAATTTACGCCCTTGCGCGGTTTGATGACGCCCCCGTTCATAATCCGGGTATGAATCTCGGTCCCTTCGACCGACTCCACGTTCAACTCGATCAGCCCGTCGTCAAGCAAAATGCGCGAGCCCGGACCTACATCCTTCGTCAGCTCGGCATAATTCACCGCGATCCGCCGTGCGTCGCCTTCGATGGGCTCGGTCGTCAGCGTCAAGCGCCCGCCCGTTTCCAGCATATAAGAGCTGTCCTTTAATTTGCCTATGCGAATTTCCGGACCTTTAATATCCAACAGAATCGCCACCGGCTTCCCGGTTTCCCGTTCGGCCTGGCGCACCTTCGCGATGCGCCCCCGCTGCTCGTCCAAATCGCCGTGCGCCATATTCAAGCGGGCTACGTTCATCCCCGCCTCAATCATTTGCTTCAACATCGGGACATGATCACAGGCAGGTCCCATCGTACATACAATTTTTGTCTTCGGCATCGTTCATACCCTCCGCATCAAGCTCACATTGTCGATGCCATTGTACCCCTCTCATTCGAAAGTGACTATGAATTATAGTACGCTAAGTGTATTATAGTATCATCTTTTTGCGTGTAGTCGTGCACCTTCCACATGGGGAAAAAAGCGGCTCACGATTCACAATTAGACGGAGGTTCGTCCCATGTTAAGCGTAAAATCGGTCTCCCGCCACGCCGGCACGATGCCCTGGTTTGAAGAAAGCGGACAAGAAAACGCCTTATGGTCCTTTATTCTGGTCGGTTACGGCAAGTGTGTGTATTGGCTTGAAGGCGAGAAGGTGCTGCTGGAGAAAGGCGATGTGCTCCTGATCCCGGCGGGAACAAGCTTTTACGGTAAAAGCATCCCGTCGTTATCTCACGAGAAGTACGTCATAACGTTCGCCGTCTCGACTGAAACCGGTTTGGCGCTGCCGATCACCGCGGTCACCCATCCCTTGCACCTGCGTTCGACACAAGCCGACCTGCTGCTCGGCCGTATCCAGACGATGTGGGAGGAGTGGACAGAGCAGTTCCCTTACCGCGAAGCGATGGGCCACGCGCTGCTGCTCGAAATGCTGACCCGTCTCAACCGCGAATGGGATCACGGACCGCGTTCCTCCGTCAAGCATCGCCAGGCCGAAGCGATGAAAGCTTACATCAAGAACCATTACCGCGAAAAGGTGACCAAAGACGAGCTCGCCGCCGCCATCGGCAAGAGTCCCAACTATGCAGCCACCCTATTCCGCCTGACAACGGGGCAAACCATCAGCGATTACGTGCACGCGATGCGCATCAAGACGGCGATCTACATGCTGCGCCATTCACAGCTGACCGTCGGCGATATCGCCGACTAC
>NZ_BCPS01000033.1:0-46428 GCF_016586185.1 Paenibacillus sp. EPM92 | reverse complement strand
CTTAGGTTACTGCGACACGTCGTATTTCCACCGCACGTTCCGTCGGTTGACCGGCGCCTCGCCGTCGGTGTATATGAAAGAGCGCGTGGAACCGCTGCAATAATCGCAGGCGGCAGCCGAGGCTCGCGACTCGGTTGGCTGGCTGCAGCAGTCTGGGCAAGCGACTCGGATGGATGGCTGACTGAGACAGTGCGAGCGCAATAGCGCGCGCTGGTACAACGATTCACTTTCGTTACCAGCTTCTCGCGCAGACAAAACAAATAGCGGAACACCGATGCGCTATTCCCCCTTTCCCGGCGATCGCCCTGGAAAGAGACAAATAAGACCTCGTGGTTCCGCTATTTTTCTAACTAGGCTCGCAAGCGCAAAATAAAGCACCCTCGTTCCGCTATTGGGCTTGATTTGCGAGCGCTGGAGTCAGCCTAAACTCATTACTTCCGCCCGTAGTCCGCCTTAATCTCGCCCCACGCCTTCGTATTCCACTTCACAATCGGATTCGAATACGTATTGTTGCGCAGCCAAGCTTCCGCACGGTCAACCAGCTCCCAAATTTCCCGGGTCGACGCGTCGCGCGGCAGCGTGGAGGCAGCCGCCTTCTTGCGCACCCAACTGATCGCCGTCATCGAGTCGCTGTAGATCGTCATCGCGCTGCCGATTTTCTTCAAATGGGCGAGCCCGTGCACAATCGCGAGAAACTCGCCCATGTTATTGGTGCCTTTCGAGATCGGCGGGTGTTGAAACACGATCTCCCCTGTGCGCGTGTATACGCCTTTGTACTCCACAATGCCGGGGTTGCCGCTGCAGCCGACGTCGACCGACAGGCTGTCGAGGTCGGGCACGCCGACGTCGTCAGCTCCCACTGCGTCTCCGGATGCCCGGCCGCCGCCCTTGCCTCCTGCAGACGAAGCCGCTTTCGCCGCCGTGCTGAACGCCTTCTTCCAGCCGGCTACGAACATCTTGCGCGCTTCTTCCTCGCTCTCGTAAGACTTGAACTTCGCTTGCGGATATCCGTTCGTCTGCGCCTGGCATTCCGCCCACGTCTTGTAAACGCCGGGCTGCTTGCCTTCCCAGACGACATAAAATTTCGATTTCGCCACCCTGCAACCGTCCTCCTATTCTGATCGCTCCTTGGCCTACCCGCTACTGCCCCAGATGCCGCTTGAAAAATTCGATAAAATACGCCCCATACTTGAAAAATTTCGCCTCGCCGACGCCCTTGATCTTCAGCATGGCCGCCGGATTCGTCGGCTTCACGCCGCACATCTCGCGCAGCGTGCTGTCCGGGAAAACGATGTAGGGCGGAATCCCCTCGCGTTTCGCGATCTCCGAGCGCAGCTTGCGCAGCTCGTCGAACAGCTCCGTCTCCGCGTCCTGGACGACAGCCGCCGCAGGTTTCACCCGAATGCGCTGCACGACGCGTTCCGTCCCGGCCAGTACGGCGCCCGCCTTGGACGACAGCTTGACGGTCGGGAACTTTCCTTCGGCCAGCTGCAAATACCCTTCGGCGACAAGCAGCTGGATCAGGTCGACGATTTCCTTCTCCGTCCGCTGCTTCATCAACCCATAAGTGCTCAGCTCGTCGAAGCCGAAATCGAGCACCTTTTTGTTCCTCGACCCTTTGAGCACCGAAGCGACCAGCGTCACCCCGAACCGTTCCCGCATCCGCCGTACGCAGGAGAAAATCTGCTGCGCTTCCAGCGTAATGTCCGTCATCTCCATATCTGGACTTGAGCAGTTGCTGCACTGTCCGCAATCCTGCTCCAGCTCCCCGCCGAAATAGCGGACGATGTACCGCTGCAGACATTGCGGCGTATGGCAATAGTCCGCCATCTGCTGCAGCCTGCGGTACTCCTGGGCCTGCCTCTCGGGACTCGCAACCGACTGCTCGATCAGAAACTTCTGGATCAGAATGTCCTGCGGGCTGAACAGCAGCAAGCAATCGCTCGGCTCCCCGTCCCGTCCGGCGCGGCCCGCCTCCTGGTAATAAGCCTCCATGTTTTTCGGCATATTGAAATGAATGACATACCGCACATTCGACTTGTCGATACCCATTCCGAACGCATTGCTTGCGCACATGACGCGCACTTCGTCGTAGAGAAATTGCTCCTGCGCCTCCGCGCGCTCTTTATCGGTCATCCCCGCATGATATTTCCCGGCCGCCACGCCCTGCTTTTTCAAAAACTCGCACAGCTGGTCGACTTCCTTGCGCGTCGCCGCGTACACGATCCCCGCTTCTCCCGCATGAGCGCGAATGTACCCGGTCAGCACGTCGCGCTTGTTCTCGCCCTTCACCACGGTGAACGACAAGTTCTCGCGGGCGAAGCCGGTGACGAACACCCCCGGCGCTTCCAGCTTCAGGTGCCGGACGATGTCCTCACGCACCTGATCGGTTGCCGTCGCCGTGAACGCCGCCAGCTGCGGACGCCCCGGCAGATGCGCCACCAGCTCGCTGATCCGCATATAGCTCGGGCGAAAATCATGTCCCCACTGCGACACGCAATGCGCCTCGTCGACCGCGACCATCGGAATGGTCAGCTCGCCGAGTAAATCGAGGAAACGCTCCGACTCGAGCCGCTCGGGAGCGACATAGAGCAGCTTATATTCGCCGCGCGCCGCCTTGCGGATACGCGTTTCCACCTGCGCATAGGTCAGCGAGCTGTTAATATAAGCGGCCGGTACGCCAATGCTGTCGAGCCCGTCCACCTGATCCTTCATCAACGAGATGAGCGGCGATATCACGATCGTCGTCCCGCTCATCATCAGGGCGGGAATTTGGTAACAGATCGACTTCCCGCCGCCGGTCGGCATAATGCCGAGCGTATCGCGCCCTTCGAGCAGGCTCGCGATAACCGCCTTTTGCCCTTCCCGAAAATCGGGATATCCGTAATATTTACGCAGCAGCTCGCGTGCCTCCGCCATACGGCGGGACACCGGGATGCTGGAGGTTTCCTCCACCCGCATATCTGGACCCGGATTCCATGAACTCACGCCTCAACTTCCCCCTCGCCCTTACGCCGCAGGCTCGCCCAACGCGAAACGAACGGCTCCCCGTCCCACAAGACGTCCGTGGCCGCACGCCGCGCCTTCATCTCCGGCTTATCCAGCAGCGTAAAGAAATTTTCCGTCGGCAGCTCGCCCAGGCCGTGCTTGACCGACAGCTTGTTCAAATAATCGCGCCGTGAATCGGACCCGGCGTCCCGCGACATATTGCCGCCGCTTTGCCCGAAGGCATACAGCACGCTTGCGACCGGCACCCTTTTCACCCGATAATGAGCCGATGCCCGCAAGATGAAATCCCAATCCCAGTAATTATAGACCCCCTCGTCGAACGGACCGAGCCTGTCGTGCAGCTCGCGCCGATACAGACAGCCGGAAGAAACGAATGTCGAGCATCGGCGCATTGCCTCCAAATCATGCTCATACGCAAACACAAAGCGGCTCGTCGCCCGGCGGACGCCCTCTTCCTCCACATAGTCGAAAATTTCCACGTCCGAATAAACCAGATCGCAATCTTCGATCTCCCGCACCATCCGCTCCACGTGCGTCGGCAGCAGCAAATCGTCATCGTCGCACAACAAAATGTACGCCCCCCGGACTTCAGACAACCCCCGGTTCCGGGCTGCGACATGCTTCCCGTTGCTCTCCATATTCACAATTGTGACATCGAGCTCGGGGTAGAGACCGACCGCTTCCTCAATCGGCTCCCCGGCGTCGTTCACCACAATGATTTGCAGCCGTTTATACGTTTGCCTGCTCAACGATTCCAGCAGTTCGCTGAGCGTCCCCGGCCGATTGTAGGTCGGCGTAACGACCGATACGAGCGGCTGTTGCTCCATAGCGGCTCCCCTGCCTTTCCAGAAAAACATCCTACGTTCACTATACCGAAAAATAGGCAAAAGGAAAACCGAACATCTTCCCGTACGCTGCTTTCCCTTGCGGGCACCGTTTTCCCTGCGACGAACCTACTCCCGTTCCGCGTCCTCCTCCTGGAACCTTCGTCCGTTAGCCGCGTAGAAAAAGAAACACAGGCAAGTTTGAGGAGGAATAAAACATGTTGGAAATGAATGCGCCGGAATGGGGAACGGCCTGGCAGTACGCCGCCCTGTTCCTGCTTGCAGCCGCGCCCTGGCTGGAAGTATTCCTGGTCGTGCCGCTAGGCATTGCCTGGGGGTTGAATCCGACAGCTGTAGCGGTCACCGGCTTCGTCGGCAATTGGATCCCCGTGCTGCTGATCGCCTTGTTTTTCCGTCAATTCACGGCTTGGCGAACGAAACGCCGAGCGCGCAAAGCCGCTTTGGCCGCCGCGCAATCAGGCGGCACGGCAGCGGAGACCGCAACTCCAACTTCAGCCGGTACAACCGCCGAATCGAAGAAACACCGCCGCGCCAAACGCATCTGGGAACGGTACGGGATTCCGGGGCTCGCTTTGACCGCTCCCGCCATCGTTGGTACGGATATCGCCGCCTTGCTCGCGCTTACCTTCGGCTCTTCTCCGCGCTGGGTCCTGCTGTGGATGACCGTCAGCCTTGCGTTATGGACGGTTCTGCTCGCCGTCGGCTCGGTCTACGGGCTGGAGTTCATCGGTTGGTTTCAACCGAAATCCTAGGTTAAATTTAAATGAGATGCAGGATAATTTTGCGACCGTACGGAATCTGTCATATGTAGCATACAGCCGGGAGGATGGTAGTTATGGCTTGGAAGACGATTTTTGAATCGGAGCAATTGACGCTTGTCGTGGACCAAGAGAAGAGCTCGGTCATGCTGGAAACGAGCAGCGGCGGATACCGTCCCCGTTACGTGACGCTGCGCTGGACGCCGAAAGAGCTCGATACGGTGATCGAAGCGCTGCATAAGGCGAAACGGGAACTGGCCGGCGGCAATTCCGGCGAATAGAGCTTCCATGTCCCGGAGGACGCAGACTGACACTATATTCCGGCAAGGGCACTATGATAAAATAGGCTTACTATCGATGAACCAAGGAGGCTCTTGCCCATGCCGCGAAGAAGAAAAGAACTGCCCGTTAGTTCCGACGCGCCTCAGGAGACCGAAGCCACGGCTGCGGACACGGCTGCTCAGGCGCCGGAGTCGCCGTCTGTCGATGTCGGCGAGCCGAGGCGCAGAACCCGCGCGGCCTCACCGCGCAAGCCGGCCGCGGACACGGCTGCTCAGGCGCCGGAGTCGCCGTCGGCCGATGTCGGGGCGCCGAGGCGCAGAACCCGCGCGGCCTCACCGCGCAAGCCGGCCGCGGACACGGCTGCTCAGGCACCGGAGTCACCGTCGGCCGATGCCGGTGCGCCGGGGCGCGGAACCCGCGCGGCCTCACCGCGCAAGCCGGCCGCGAACGCGGCTGCTCAGGCACCGGAGACGCCGTCGGCCGATGCCGGTGCGCCGGAGACCGCTGCGCTGACCAAGGAAGCGGCGGTTATGCCGCCGGTCGCAAGCGAAGCGCAGACCGAAGCGGAAGCGGTCCTGCCGGCGGCGGAGCCGGCAAACGACGCGGCACCCGCTAATATGAGCGCGTCGTCTTCGCTGGCTGATGAATCCGGTGCGGGTACGCAGGCCTTGGGCAAGGACGACGGGCTGCAGCGCCTGCTAGGCAGACGCTTGAAGAAAAAGAAACGCAACGAAACGCACGAGAAGGATAGCGTATATATCCGCAAGGATCTCAAAGAGCGGCTCGCCAAGCTCGCGGCGAACCACGGCAAAGGGTTCCGCACGCTGCTTCTGAACTACGGCTTGGAGAAAGCGCTCGACGAGCTTGAGCAAGCCGATGCCGCGCTGCGCCAAGGCGAGCAGCTTTGACCGACGCCGAAATAGCGGAACAGCGATTCGCTATTTCAGCATTTCGCCGCAACCGTACAAAAATAGCGGAACAGGGATGCCTTATTCCTCGAAATGCCGTGCTACAAGCACGGATTCGACGTAAATAAGATACCCCTGTTCCGCTATTTCCATTTCTTTGGGCAGCGCCCCTCTAGATCGGCAGCAAGCGAACGGAGTCGCGCTCGCGCAGGCCTTTTACCATACGGTACCAAGCGTCCGGCTTCTCGGTCAAGACTGCGTAGTACGTTTCCAGGAACGTGGCCACCAGCGAAGCCGGAACTGCATCCGCGTCCGCGTCGTCGATCGGCATAAAGCACAAGTCCAGGCCGTGTACGGCTTCGCCGTCAATTTGCCAAGAAGGGTGCACATAATCGAGATCCAGCTTCAGGTAGCCGAGATGTGCCAGCACTTCACGGCGCACGTAAGCATTCATCGATTTCACGCCGCCGAACTCCAGCCCTTCGGACAACGCCGGGTTATAAATTTCGGCGAACATCCCCTTCAGCTTCCCTCCGGCCTCGGCTGCCACCTGACGAAGATCGGCCATCCGGCGGCGCGCCAAGAACGGCCCGATGCCAAGACCGTCGCGACCGATAATCGTAAAGTCCGTCATCGCCACCTGCATGTCGGCATAGTAGCGGTACTCGGTCGCTCCGACGACCTGACCGTCCAAGATGGCTACAAACACGCGGATTCCGGGATCCTGCAGCGGCTCCGCCCACAGATCGTAGGCCAGCACTTCCTCCGGTGGAAACACGGTTTGCATCAGTTCGTGCATTTGCCGAAAATACGGGTCGGCGATATTTGTAATGCGATGGTAATCCAAGGCGATCCCTCCTTTTTAGCTACAGCTTACCTGTTTGCGTCCCCTTCGTCAACGCCGTCGGGGCTGCATCCCCATCCTAGCATGCCCTCGGCGAAGGGAATCACAAACAAGCCGTTAAAAGCCGCCAAGGCGGGTTGCCCGTTAGAACCGATGAGCGATGCCGTACAAGCCCGGCCGCTCATCGGTTCAGGGCGGGGGTTACGACGCCTGAGCCGGCTCGGGCGTCCCTTTACGCAGTAGCCGCTTGCCGAAGGCCGTGCGGTACAGCAGCCGCTCCAGCAAGCCGAAGGCAGAGCCGGCCATCCAGTACAGGCCGAGGGCGATCGGCGCTCTCCACGTTACCAGCAGCGGAATCAGCATGAGCACGATTCCGAGCATCGCGCGTTTCCCGCTGCCCGGCGCAGGACCGGCCGTCTCCGTCAAAGGAATCAGGCTGACCACGAACGTCATCAGACCGGTAAGGACGGGCAGGACGTGCAGCGGGTCCGCCAGTGCCAAATGGGACACCCATGGAACAAGCAGCGAACTCATCGCGCTTCCGTGCGTCAGGAACAATCCGTACATCGCGCTTAAAACCGGGAGCTGCAGCAGGACACCGCCCATCTGCGCAAACGGGTTGACGCCATGCTCGCGGTAAAGCTTGCCGGACTCCTGCATGAGCCGGTTCGGGTTGGCGGCATGCGTTTGCTGCAGCTTTTTCAAATGCGGACCCATGGCCGCCGTGCGGATATGCTGACGTGCCGCGGTGAGATTGAAACGGAACAGCGCCATTTTGACAACCAGCGTCAGCAATATGATGGATACTCCCCAATCGTGAGTAAACGTGTGCAAATAAGATAACGCCTGTGCAAGCACGGCGATGATCGGTTGAAACCAAGTATACATAAGCCCATCGCTCCCTATGAATCGGCACCCTCAGGGTGCACGGAATAACGTTGTCCGGCCGTCCTGAGACGTACAGGCTCAACGTGTCAATCGTTAACCGATTCAGACCGGGAGCACGGAGAGTCCGAGCATTCGGAGGAACGGGGCGGTCTTTTGCGACGAACGAATACGGTACGCAAACTTTTCAACGAGCGGTTATGCGACTTCAGCACAAGCGCACAATCGACCGGCTGTACCAAGCCGTAAGGCAACCGGACTTGGGCCAATTCCGGACGCGGCAGCACGAGCAGCGCGGACAAGCCGAGAACCAGCATGAGCACCGTAAGATCTATAGACCATTCCATCGTTCATCCCCCCTTTCTTATATGCAACATGAATTTACGTGCAAGCCGGATTCAGGTTTCACACGGTGACCGTCCCTGCCTCCAGCCCCACGTAAGGCGCTATTCCGCTTGCCGCAGGGCATACAGCTTGCGGAACTTCACAAAACTGGCGACCCGCCAAGGCACGACATAAGCAACCGCGATTAAATAGAACAGCATCGCCAGCTCCGTCGGGTCAAGTCCGGACAAATAGCTTCGCAAACCCAGGCGGAGCGCGATCAAGCCGATGAGGGCAACAACGAAAGCGGCGCTTTTTTTCGGATAGATGAGTCCGTCCTCCCGCCTTTCGTAGTTCGTGGTTAGAATCATGGGAATGGACAAAACGGCCCCGCACAGCAGCGATAGCACGACTTCCTTCACGGTAAGGTGCAGCTCCGGATTCAGAAGCCCTGTAAGGCCTAGCGCCAAGAAGAGAAGCGGCAGCAGCAAGCGATAGCCTTTGCCCTTAACCGGACGGGAGGTTGCGCGCATCCTTCGCCATAGAATGAGCCCGGCTGCAATCACCATAATAAACACCGTATTCAGCTCCATCGTGAGCCTCCTCTTCGCCAAGTAAATATACCGTCACGGATCATTGCTTTACCATCTAATATTTTAGCACAAAAATGAATAGGCGACGACTCTCCCAAGATCTCCCTCCCTTGCCCGATTCCAGTTCCGCCGTTCCGCAGGTTGTTTGAAAACCTGTCACTTGACCCGGAGCCCAGGTATCATTACGCTAGAGATACCAAGGGACGGGAGGTATGGACATGGACAAAGAGGAACACGCAGCGCGCTCCGCACGGCAGCCGAGAGACGTGCTCGAGAACCGCGACGCCATGGATTCGATCGAGCGGCAGAAGGAAGGCTGGGCCAACGACGCATACGAGCAATTCGTTCAGAACGGGGGCTTGGAGCGCCTCGCGGGAATAGGGAAGCCTCTTGTCGTTCCTACCGACGACGTTCTGGATACGATTCTGCGCAATGCGAATGTAGATCCACCGTGGATCATGCTGAGGAAGGAAATCGGTTCGAATATGGCTAAAGTGATCCAGCTCTTGGATAAAACCCCGGCGGCTCCGGAAATCGATGCGCTTTTGTCCGAGCTGAACAAGCAGATTATCGAGTTGAACGCGCTTGCTCCCAGCCGCTCGCTGCACCGCCATCTGATTAGCCGGCATAACGTTAGGGAGCAGTATCAGCGATGGTACGTCAAATAAGCCCCACTGGCCGCGTGATTCGGATATCGAACCACGCGAGCCGGCGGGGCTTCGCTTTTTCGTCGGGATACGGGGAGAGTTAGAAACGCTCGTGAATAACTTGATGCTCGAGCGGCAATCGATCCGTTGCCCGGCCTTCCTTCTCGGCTTTCCCGATCGGAATCATGACAACCGGCACATAACGGTCGGGAATTTGGAATTCGGAGATTAGGGCATCCTTATTGTATCCGCCCATTGGCACCGTATCATACCCTTTCGCTTTGGCAGCCAGCATCAGCTGCATGGCGGCCAACGAAGCGTTGCGAATCGCCTCGTCTCTGGCCAATCCCGGATTGTTCGCATAAGCGCCATCGACTTGCTTCACCATCAAATCGCGAATTTCCGGCGCCGCTTTCTCGTACACCTTCGAGGTCACCTTATTCGCTTCCAGATCGCCTAACACGATAATAACAGCCGCGGCATCAGCCACTTGTTGTTGACCGAACGCGATTTTCAGCAGCTTCTCTTTATTGGCTTGCTCGCGCACTACGAGGTAACGCCAGTGCTGTAAGTTCCACGATGACGGAGCGCGCGAAGCGAGCTCCAGAATTTCGTTCAGCTCGGCGTCGGACAGCACCAACCCTTTCTGGTATTGACGCACCGAACGTCGCGAGGTCAAAAACTGCTCGGCGGAGAATCGGTTTTCCGTATTCACTTCCACTTGCTGACTCATATCTGAATCCACTCCTTTGATATTTATCTGTTTAACTATATTATCATCATCATCTTACTTTAGTAAAGTTAATATATATTACATCTTCCCTTATATTTTGGTAAAAAGACATAAAAAAACATGCCTTCAAACGAAGTCATGGGTTGCTCCACTAGGCTGATCAGGGCAAGTATAGCATGAACGTACTGCCTTGCCCCTCCCGGCTGAATACGGACAAGTATCCGCCGAGCAGCTTCGCCAGCTCCAAGCTGATGGACTGCCCGAGCCCGGTGCCGCTGTATTTCCGGCTGATGGAGCCGTCCGCTTGGCGGAACGCCTCGAAGATTAACCGCTGCTTGCCCTCGGCAATGCCAATTCCCGGACCTGGAAAGCGATCCACCTCCGATCCGGTTCCGGCCGATCCTCTTCGGCCCAATATATCGCCAGCAGTACACGGCCCGACGCCGTAAACTTAAACGCATTAGACAGCAGGTTGCGCAAATTTGATTGACCCGGATCCCGTCCGTGTAACAAATCGGGAAGATCGTCCGCCACCCGCGCCTCGAACGCGATCCCCTTTCGCTCCGCCTCCCATGGAACTGGTGCTGCAAAATTCGGGGAATTTCCGATACACTGACTTCCTCCGTATGAATTTCCATCAGCTGCGACAGCGGCAATGATGCTATTCAGGGGCGTCTTCAGCTCGTGTGACATGTTCGCGAGATATTCCGATTTGTTACGCGACGCCAAGGTAAGCTAGCGCGCCTTTTCCTTCAGCGCCTTTTTCGCCTGCTCTAACTCTTCTTTCTGCTCCTACGAAAAAACCGCTCAACACGATGCCGAGCGGCAAGGTGATCGGGAATAAGCGACCCGAAGATCGAAAGATGAATCGCGTTAATCAAATTGACCACCAGCAGGGTTATCGGCACTTTTTTGCGGAAGGAGCCTTGATGACGGTGAAACCAGCCGCCAAATACAAACAAGCCTGCCAAAGCGGCAGACCTCCCTCTTGCTGAAATACGTTCAAACCCTCGGAACCGGCGGAATATGTATGTATAGTCCAGTTTCAACAGAAACGCCAATGTAATCAGCACGCCGATGTTGATGAAACAACATTCAGGCCTTCTGAACTTCCATCGGCTCCTTCTTCCAGGGTCCGCCGCGCGGGACCTAACCGCTTCACGCCCGCACGGCTACCAAGCTTCCCGGACAGACTCCCGCACGGATGCCACCGCCGGCCAAGCGGGCGAGCCCTCATACGGTCCCGCCTGCAGCCGGAACATCGCATCCCACGCCCGCTGCGTCGGCTGCTCGCAGCGAAACCGTTCCGCCTGCTGGCGCATGGTCGCAAGCAGCCCGGGCGAATCGATAAGCTCGAGCACCTGATCGAGCAGCTTACGCTCCTTGGACGCGCGAATCGCAACGCCAGCCCCCTCGAGCACCGCCGCATTTTCTTCCTCTTGGCCGGGAATGGGCTTATACAGCAGCATCGGCAGCTTCATCGCCACCGCCTCGGACGTCGTCAAACCGCCCGGCTTCGTCAGCAGCATATCCGCCGCTCCCATCCAGCGGTGAATATCCTCCACGAAACCCACGATCCGAACGGAGGGCGTCGGCTTGAGCGCCAGTTCCTCCTCGAGCGACTGCTTGGCAGCCGCGTTGCTGCCGCAGACGAACACAAGCTGAGCCCGCAGCCGCAGCGCCTCCGAACGCAGCAAGGCGCGCATATCCTTGCCCATCAGCCCGCAGCCGCCGCCCATGACCAAGACGACCGGCTTGAGCGGGTCCAGACCGAGCTGCCGCCGGAACGTCTCCCTATCTCCGGGCTCGAAGAAGCTCTTCCGAATCGGAATGCCCGTCACGCTGACGCAAGAGCTGGAAATGCCGCGGCGATACAGCGCCTGGGCCACATGCTCCGAGCCGACCAAATACAGGTCGGTATGCGGCTGCACCCATAACGCGTGGTCGGCATAGTCCGTAATTACCGTCACGAGCGGTACGGACGCAAGTCCTTGCGCCTTTAGCAGCGACACGGCGGCCGACGCCAGCGGGAACG
Source organism: Paenibacillus sp. EPM92 (assembly GCF_016586185.1). Classification (NCBI taxonomy): domain Bacteria; kingdom Bacillati; phylum Bacillota; class Bacilli; order Caryophanales; family Paenibacillaceae; genus Paenibacillus; species Paenibacillus sp. EPM92. Next base: position 34,565 of record NZ_BCPS01000033.1, on the reverse strand, counting down.
TGCAGATCACCACATCCGGCTTACGGTCGCGCAGCAGCCCAAGAAGCTTAGACATTCCCAGCTTCAAGAACGATTTGGAGAACAGCGACATCTCTTCGTTCATGCGGGACTTGCGATAAAAGTAGCCATAGAGCGAAGGAGCCTTCTCTACACCTTTCAAGAAGCAGTATCGAATGACTGGGTGCAGGAGGGCGTAGATCTCTTGCATATAATCGATAACCTCGGCCTGCACGGGAGAATCGGGCCTGCCGCAGCCTTGCGCCAGCGCACGGGCGGCTTGCCGGTGTCCGTCGCCCAGGTCGCCTGCCAAAATTAACGCGCGTACCGGAGCTGGAAGCTGATTTTTCGTATACATGGTTACGCCTCCTGCATGTTCCCATTGTTTGGATTCACTGACTTTCACAGACTACAGGTTAAAAGTTCTTACCCCTACAATACCAGATATTTCACGTCCTGGCATCTTGAAGGTAAATTCTGGTATCTCTGTTTCCGGGTATGGTATGCTTAGGTCACTTCTACACGGAAAGGAATTCGATGAGAATGAAACTACTCGCATCCGGCAAACGATTTGCGGGCTTGGCGCTGCTGTCTGTCGTCTGCGTCGTCGTGTACGCGCTGCTCCGCCTATTCAATCAGAACACGTATTACGATTTCTTGATCTGGAACTTATTTCTGGCCTGGATTCCTTATGTATTGTCGTCGGTCGCCGCCATCCTGCACGAGCGGTCCACATCCGTCCCTCGGCTCGCCTTGACCGTTATCGGCATCGTGTGGATACTGTTTTTGCCAAATGCTCCTTATATCGTAACCGATATGATTCATTTAACCATTTTGAAAAGCAATTACACAGCGGAAGGCCATCTCGGCCTCGGTTTTTCGTATTGGAACGACTTTATGGTCATCATGCTGTTCGCTTGGAACGGCCTGCTGCTGGGCGCCGTTTCGATGCACCAATGGCACGCGATCCTTCGGGTTCGGACATCATCGCAGGTCTCCTGGGTTTGCGCCGCGCTCGTCTCGTTCTTGAGCGCTTACGGCATCTTGCTGGGACGCGAATACCGGTTGAACAGTTGGGACTTGCTCACGAACCCCGCTTCGATCGGGCGGTCCGTGGTCGATAGCCTCCATCCGGAGGCGCTGTTGTTTTGCGGTATGTTCGGCTTGTTCATCTTCGCGGTGTACGCCATGGTTTACCTTCTGATGAGCAGCGCGAAGCATGCAAGTTCACGGTTGTGAAGGCCCGCGCGGCCTCTTCGTACTCGCGGAGGAAAAAGGCGGACAGCTTCCCGCTTCGAATCCGGGAGCAAGCTTCGCCCGCCCCGCCGCTTATCCGTATAAATGCGTCCGCGAACCAATCCGGGCTTCCAGCCGATACGTATGCGTGAACGTGCCGGCCCCGTCCGAGGCTGGCCCCATGCCCATTGCGGCCTCGCCGCCAAAGCCCTGACCGATTCTGGCAGCGCCGAAGCCAGCGCCGGCGCCACCGTCCGGCGGCGCCAAGCCCCCGGGCCCCATGATGGTGCCCGGTCCAACTGACAACGGCTCCCTTAAGCCGGCTGCGTTACCGTTCGCCAGCTGGTGCAAATATTTAAAATTGGGGAATGTCGTTTCGTCCATCAGATAAGCACTGATCTGCGCTCCCGGAATCCGGTAACGGTTGAGCAGGCGGATGATGAACCACGCACTGGATACGCCGGTTCCATGCCCGAAGTATCTGCCGCCCGGCATCACGATGACGTTCACGCCTTGCCACTGCATCGACTCGGGATGTACCTCGGGATTCTTGAAATACTGAACGTCCCCGGGAATCCCTTCCCCCTCGGCGTGCACCGTGATCAGCTTCAAGTCCGCATCGTGATGCCATGAATATAGATAAAGGCGGTCGAAAAATCGATCGAACTGCTCCCGACCGATAATATCGAGCACCGCCTTGTACAGCACGACTACGATCCCCATCGCACACTCGAATGCGTAGAAGTGACCGTGAATATAAATATCTTCGATCGCATCCGACGGATGAACCGTAGGCTTCAACCTAAAGCCGCCCTTCATATCAAGGGTCCAGAAACGTTCGTTGCAGCGCGAATTCTCAAACGTATCGAACGCGGCTCCGCTTTCCCCCAGCATAAGCGCTGCATGCACGATCGCTGCGCGCACGCGCAGCTCAAAGCGGAGCTCTTCGAACGACGCATAATAATACGGCGTCCGGCTCAGCTGCTTCTGCTGAAGAATACTCTGCTCCAACTCACTCGACACGATATGAAACGGCGATATCGGTTCTCCCTGAATGTAAATCAACACCATCCCCCCCTCCGCCCTTACGGCGAATGCATCTTGTACATTCTATGCGGAAGAGGCGGCGAAAAGGCCTCGCGCCCCCGAATTAATCCATCTCGTAGATGGACCCCGACTTGCTGGCGAACAGCTCTGCGTACACCTTCTCGGCGTATGCATCCGTCATGCCGGATATATAATCGGCGACGAGCCGGGGCCACGACCAACTCGATTGGTGTCGCTCATAGTTTTCCAACCAGTCCGGAGGCAAAATCAACCGGCCGTTCTCCGGAACGATGAAGCTGTCCCACAGCCTGCGAATCATGATTTCGCTGCGCTTCTGCAGCCGCTGTACCCGGAAGTCCTTAATCAGGGTAACCCAAGCCAGCTTCTTCAGAATCTCCATCGTGCGGTGGAGTTCCAGATCCTGCCTGCCTTCATGCACGAACGTCACTTTCTTCCAGCCTTTGACCGGATCGTCGATGATCCCCACCTTGCCGACGAACGTGCTGACCCACCGCGCCTTCATCTCCCGCCGGGTGCGCGACGCTTCGCGGTCGCAGGCCGCGTAGATCGTCTCCCACTGGGCCAAATAGTCGGTCAAGACCCGTTTCACCATGTCCGGAATGTCCACCTGATCCCAGCCGACCTCATAGTTGCCCCGGTCGTTCACAATCTCCTGGACCAGATGCTCGACCAACCGGTCGTCCTCGAAGAACGTGCGGTTCATCTGGATTTTACCGGCGCGAATCCCATCTTCGATGTCATGCGTCGAGTAGGCGATATCGTCGCACAAATCCATCAGCTGCGCCTCCAGCGTCGAGCAGCCGACAGGCATGTTCCAGCGGTCGCGAATATAGCGAATACCGTCCGTCCATTCCATCACGTACACGCCCTTCAGACGGCCGGGTTCTTCGAGGCTGTACGGATATTTGTTGATGCCGAGCAGCACGGCCGCCGTCAAATCCAGACCGCTGCCGCTGCCCGCCCGCTTCTCCAGAAACATCAGGATGCGGTAGTTTTGCGCGTTCCCCTCGTAAGCGAGCCCATAAGACTCCTTGAGCAGATGGTTGAGCACCTCTTCGCCCTTATGCCCGAACGGCGGATGACCCAAATCATGGGCCAGCGAAGCGCATTCTACGACCGCCGGGTCCAAAATCAAACCCGGATGCTCCTTCCGCTCCAGGAACGGATACTGCTTGTTCATGCGCCGCGCGGTCTCCCGCGCAATTTGCGAAACTTCGATCGAATGCGTCAGCCGCGTCCGGTAATAGTCTCCCGTTCCGGCGCCGAACACTTGAGACTTTCCCTGCAGCCGGCGAAAAGCCGGCGATTGGATCAGCCGCGCATAATCTCGCTCATATTCATCCCGTTCTTCGCTAAACGTGCCCTGAGCCGGTTCATCCAGTCGGAACTTACGCAAATCCATGGTCTTCCCCCCAAGTTGCCTGCCGATTCGCTCCCGATATTCTCTTCGTCTGGAACCGGACCGATTTTTGCAAATTGTATCACATTTGCACCATGGAGAGAAAGGACGGACCCGCCCCGGCGGGAAGGCGGCTGTCCGCTGCTTGAAAGTTACCGGTCAGCCCCCCGAGGAAGGAGCGGCTCGCGCCGCCATCAGTTCGCTCAAATATTTGGCCACATACTGGTGGCCGAACATCTCGTCATACTGAAGCTCGCGGTAAATCTCGACGTCCTCCTGCACGGAAGGCGGCACCTCGGCATACAGCTGACCGCTCGAATCGACGACCAGATTGCGCAGCAGCCCCGGCGTTTTTTGCGCCAGTTCGGCGTTGTATGCCCACGCGGCCGGCAGCTCCAGCCCGATGCGATTCAGCACATAGGCGCCGAGGAACGAGGTGCTGAGCGTCGGCACGTGCTCCTTCGGCAGCCCTTCGTTCGTCCACATGACGAACGGAACGCTATGCATGCTTTTCAACTCTTCAAGCGACCACTGCTCGGAACGTCCGGTCGAGACGAACCCCGCTTGCGCGTACACGTCGTAATCGTACCCCAGCATCGGCAGATGGTCACCGTAAAACACGATGACCGTCGGCTCATCCGACTGCTCGAAGTGATCGATCAGCAGCTGCAGGCTGCGGTCGGCATCGCTTGCGCCCTGCACGTAAGTTTCCAACGTATTTTTGGCCTCGGCGGTCTGCAAGCCTTCCGTCTTGATCGGATTGTCGCCGTATCGGTTATCATCGTAAGGACCGTGATTTTGCATGGTGACCGCGTAAATAAACGTCGGCTCTTCGTTCTCTTCAACTTCTTGTATGATCCGGCGGGACACCTCGTCATCGGCTATAAAAGCGCCTTTGTTGACAGGATTGTCGAATCCCTCCTTGCTGATAAATTCATCGAAGCCCATGTACCGGTACACGTTCTCCCGGTTCCAGAACCAGCGCTCGTACGAATGGATGGCCGTGCTGGCGTAGCCTTGCGATTTGAAGTAGCTCGCGAGGCTCGGCAGCGGCCTGCTGATATATTGCTGATACGGAACCGATCCCGCGGGCATGAAGCTCATCGACTGGCCGCTCAGGATCTCGAACTCCACATTGCTGGTGCCGCCTCCGAATTGCGGCGACAGCAGGAAGCCGCTTGTCATCTCCTTCTGCAGACGATGAACGGTCGGCAGCGGGTCTTCGCTGAACTTTACGTTCTTGAGCAGCGTCGGATCCCAGAACGCTTCGTTCATGATGAAGATCACATTCGGCTTCTGCGTTTGCGATGCGGCCTTTGCCTTGGGCGCGCCGACCAGCTCATTCAAGCTGTCGGCCAAGCCCGCCATGGCCGATTCACTGTAGCCAGGCGGCCGCGGCACGATCGTGTTTTTGACATTCATCGTAAACGCGAGCGCCAGCCCGTTCTCCCCGTAATTTTCCTGCTGATTCCAGACGATCTCGTTCATGCCGGCACGATCCACCAGCGCATTAAGCCATGCCGCCCGCGTACCGAAAGCGTAAAGCCCGAAGCCGCAAACCGCCACTAACGTCAGACGCGTCAGCCATCGCGGCGACATTCGCGGCATGGCCTTGCCGATCGCGAACAAGGCGATAGCGGTGCCGAACACGAGGGCAAGCCGCAGAACGGCTTCCCTGCTCGTCACAAGCGGCAGTATATTCATGCTTTCTTTATTCAAAAAAATATCCCATGGAAAAAACGGCTCGCCGATCAGCTTTTTCTTGAAATAACTGATTAAGGCGACCATAGAAAGCAGCAGCACGCTTAAGCCCGCGGCCATAAACAGCCGCCCGACCAAGCCGTACAGGAATAAGAAAACAAGCATGGCCAGCAGCCCGTTCAATAGCGCCAGTTTCGGATGAGACGCCATCCAGGTCCCTGTTTCATGCAGAGACCCCCTGTGAAGCACTTCCATCCCGACAACCAGCAGCACCGGCACGATCAGCAGCGCCGCGGCTACAATAACGGGGTTCACCATTCGCCGTTTGGCGGGACGGGGTGACTTCGTTCGTCCTTGTATCACGGTTGGACGCACCCAGATCACTCTCCTATCGGCCCGCTCACGCGGCGGACATATTTGCAGTTCATGTTAAGACATTGTAAACATGAAATCTTAAAACCAGCTGAAAATAAGCTGAAAGTTAAAAAATGGTTCTCAGGACGCATAGGCTTTCGCGTATAATCGACAAATATTTCGTCCGGTCCACAGCCTATTTGCGCCACTGCGTGTGGATATGTTACGTTCAAGTATGCAAGCGAATGTCTAAGAAGAACGGAGTGACAAGGCTATGGAGCAATACCAACCGTTAATCGGCGTCATCCTGGAGAAGCTCGATCAGACCTATAAAGATTTACAATTTAATTACAACGGCCTTGACGGCATCATAAAGGGGCATTCCGAACACGAAGTTCGAAACACCCCTGAACTGATTACCATAACGGAGCTCCGCGACAGCTATCTGGAGCTGCTTCAAGTGATGGAGAAGCGATTTCCCGGACTCAAATAAACGGTGGAGATCGAACCGTTCCTGAAACTTTCAACCGCCCACTCCGTAGTTACAGGTATCATTAGCTAAAGGAGGAAACGTAATGTTTAAGCATATTTTACGCAAAATCGCAAACAGTGTGCTGCATTCGAAACGTCCTCATTACCGCGGCGGCAGCTCGAATCGTTACCATCGTCCAGGCCCTCTCAAACATTCGTCGTCGTACTCTTCCGGTCGCGGCAATTCTTACGGACACCAATACTACAAGAAGAAATTTTATTCCAGTTCCTGACGTTTCGATCGTTACGTTAAGGCGGCTATCGCCGCTTCGACATCCTGCATGAGCGCCGCGTCGCTCTCATAAGCCTCATCCAGCCGCAGCAACCGCCGGAGCAATCGCCCGGTTGCCATCGATAAGGACAGCTCTTCGTGCCATTCGCCCGGAGGCTGTCCTTCTTGCGCTTCATAACCGGAGTACAAGAGGAATAACAGAAAATGACCGATCGCATACCAATCGCTCTTCACGTCCGGCAGGCGCCGACGCTCCTCCTCCTCGCTTGAGAATGGTTCCAGCCCCTCCGTATCTCCGATCCGCCGCGCCAGTCCAAAGTCGATCAGCACGTAAGTCCCGTCCCGCACCATCACGTTCGGAATGCGAAGGTCGAGATGAACCCAGCCACGCTCGTGCACGAACCTGACGACCGGCAGCAGCCGCGCAATGAACGCCAAGCTCTCTAATTCCGAGAAGCCCCGCTGCTGTTCGAAAATGAGATCCTCCACTGTCGCGCCGTCGATCCAATCGGTGACGAGAAATAACCGCTTACCGTCCTCAAACAGACCGCGGCACTTCGGAATGCTCGGGTGCGTCAGCGCGAGAAGCGCCTCCTGCTCCCGGCGCAGCAGCTTCCGGCCGAGACCCCGCTTGCTCGGCTTCGACTGCTTGACGACGACCCGCTCCCCCGTCTGCCGATCCGTGGATAAATAAGCGAGCCCGTAGCTTCCCTCGCCGAGAAACCGGACAATTTCATAGCGTCCTTGCAGTCGATGTCCCGCACGCAGCGGATAATCAATCCAAGCCTGGTACACCTGGCGTAAATAACGGATCATGGGTCTTCCTCCGGTCGCCCGATATCGAAATAATTCCTATTCCTAGCGTACACCAAAACGGCGAATCCCTCAAAACCGCTGCAGCGTATACCTACCTGTAGCCACACCTCCCCCGGTTCGCCAAAAAACCGCTTGGCTTCATCATCGCCAAGCGGTTCTCTTTTATCGTATTGGCCTTGCTTCTATTACCATTCAGCGACCGTCCCGTCCTCCTGCCTCCAGACCGGATTCCGCCACTGGTGGCCGATGGCCGCCATTTCTCTTACTTTCTCTTCATTGACCTCAATGCCTAAGCCCGGTCCGGTTAAATTTCGGACAAAGCCGTCCTGGTAGGCGAAGACGGAAGGATCCTTCAAATAATCCAACAAATCGCTGCCTTGATTATAATGAATGCCCAGGCTTTGCTCTTGAATAAAGGCGTTAGGCGAGCACGTATCGAGCTGCAGGCAAGCGGCAAGCGCGATCGGACCGAGCGGACAGTGAGGAGCTACGGCAATGTCGTAAGCTTCTGCCATCGCAGCGATTTTCCGCGTTTCCAGAATGCCTCCGGCATGCGACAGGTCCGGCTGAATAATGTCGACGATTCCTTGTGCCAGCAGTTCCTTAAAGCCCCACCGCGTATACATTCTCTCGCCCGTAGCGATCGGGCAGGAGGTGTAGCGGGCGATTTCCTTCAGCGCCTCGTTATTTTCCGGCAGTACCGGCTCCTCAATGAACATCGGACGATACGGCTCCAGCTCCTTGGCGATAATTTTGGCCATCGACTTATGAACGCGCCCGTGGAAATCGATTCCGATGCCGACTTCCTTCCCGACCGCTTCGCGCACGGCGGCGATACGGGCGATCGCCGCTTCCACTTTACCAATCGAATCGATGTAGTGCATCTCTTCGGTGGCATTCATCTTCACAGCCGTAAAGCCCGCTTCAACCTGCTGTTTAGCCGCTGCACCCACGTCGCTCGGGCGGTCTCCGCCGATCCAGGAATAAACGCGCGTCCGGTCGCGGCAAGCCCCTCCCAGCAGATCGTAGATGGGGGCATTGTAGAATTTCCCTTTGATATCCCACAACGCTTGCTCGATCCCCGAGATCGCGCTGGAAAGAATCGGTCCTCCCCGGTAAAATCCTCCGCGATAAAGCACCTGAAACAAATCCTCGATCCGCATCGGATCTTGACCGATCAAATACTCGCTCATTTCCGTTACAGCCGCAGCGACGGTGTCCGCCTTGCCTTCCACGACGGGCTCGCCCCAGCCGGTAATGCCTTCATCGGTCTCAACCTTAAGAAACAGCCATCTCGGCGGAACCTTGAACAGCTCTAATTTTGTAATTTTCATTGTGACTCTCCTCTTCTCTATATGGGGAATATCGGCTGCGCGGCATGCCCGGAGCCTTTAGCTAAATTGATCCCGGTACTCCTGCGGCGTAATGCCGAACTGCTTCTTAAACGCATGATTAAACGAGTGCGGCCGCTGATAGCCCAGCCGTGCGGCAATTTCGTAAATTTTCTCCTGACTGTTCTTGAGCAGAAATTCCGCTTTATCCATCCGGACCCGGTGAACATAATCGCTAAGGTTGTCGCCGGTTTCCAGCTTATATATTTTTGAAACATAGACAGGATGCAAGTACACATGATCGGCAATCGTCTGGAGAGAAACGTCCTGGCCTATATGCTGATCGATAAACCATTGAATTTGCTTGATCAGCACCGACCGGGAATCCTTCGTCTCCTGATCCATATCCTGCCGGATCTGCTTCAGCGTCCGAAGCGACCAATCCTTCAATTGATTCACGGAACGAAAAGGAAGGCCTTCGGTCATCTTGTCATAATCGCTCCCGATTAAATCGAACAGCTGCTTGCCGTTCTTGTGCGCGATGTAGGCATAAGCGGATGCGATGGAGAAATAAGCCTCCAGCACATGCTCCTGGGAGCCGCCGTAGCCGGTTTCCAATTCATCGAAAATCAGATGAAGCTTCTCTTCGATCCGGTCCCAGCGGGCCGCTTCCAGCAAATGAATGAGCGTAGGCGGCTCGTACAAGCTTTGCGGCGATTGCGTTTCCGGCAGCGCCTGAGCGTCCCCGAGGCGCATGAACAGCTCATGCTCGCTGCCGATTCGCCTGCGGAAAGCCCCCACCGACCGGGTATACAAGCCGGCCAAATCTTCAGGGAAGCGCCCCTGCCCGCTCACCAGAATGGACACTTTGCCCTTCAAATAGGTGCTGACGGCAGACTGAAGCAGCGCCGCGGTTCGTTCCACCCACGTCGAGTCGTCCGCCTCATCGGATGTCTGCTTGGGCTTCAGCAGGAACGCCAAATAATCGTGAGCATCCTTGGTGTACCAAATGTCGAATTTATCCCCGAACAGCTCCTCGACCATATTGCCGATCGCGTATTCCAGCAGCGACAAGCTGTGAGCATCGTATTGCAGGAAATATTCCTCGAGCCGAACGAGCATAAGCGTGAAGCATTGATCGAGATAATGGGACAGCTCCAGCATTTGCATCTTTTCCAGCAGCGCCGCATGGGACAGCTTGCGCCCTTGCAGCAGGTCATGGAGCAGATTGCCCCGAAGCAGCGGCAGGTTTTCTTTAAGGGCATAAGCCAAGCGCTGCTTGGAAGTAATCTCTTCCCACTCCCTTTGCAGCTTCCCCATCACCCGTTGAACCGTTTCGACAAGATTGGCTTCGGTGACCGGCTTCAACAAATAATCTTCCGTTTGATGCACGATCGCTTCTTTGGCGTAATTAAAATCCGAGTACCCGGACAGCAGGATGCACTTGGTTTTCGGCCAACGATTGCGAATTTCCCCAACCAGCTCCAGCCCCGACATTCCCGGCATCCGGATATCGGTAATCACGATATCGATGGAGAATTGCTCAAGCAGCGCAAGCGCCTCAAGACCGGAATAGGCTTTGTATACGTGCTCGATCCCCAGGGACATCCAGTCGATCGTGCTTGAAAACCGTTCCACCACGTGAATTTCATCATCAACAAGCAAGAGCTGAACCACCGTTTACCCTCCTTCAGAGACCGGAGCCGTTTCAGGCAAAGCGCCTTGCCTGTTCCAAGTAACCGTAACTCGCAGCCCGCAGCCCGTCCCGTGCTGGAACGTCAAACCGGAGCCCGCTCCGAACTTATAAAACAGCCGGTGGTGCACATTCCAGGTCCCGCAGCCGATGTCCTCGCTCATCGGCTTCTGCAGCTGCGCGTGAAGATGCTGCAGCTGCCGGTCGGTCAAGCCCGCTCCGTTATCTTCAATCACGACATAATTGCGCAGCTCATCCTGTTCGCCGGTGATCGTGATTCGCCCGCCGCCCATGCGATGCTCGATGCCGTGGACAATCGCATTCTCAACGAGCGGCTGCAGAATCAGCCTCGGGACGGCTTCATCCCACATCTCCTCAGGAACCTCGATATGATAGTCGAGGCGCTGCATGCGTAAATTTTGGATGTTCAAATAATGCTTAACCAATTCGAGCTCATCCCTGAGCTTGACCGACTGGTTCTCCACGCGTGTGGCGTAGCGGCAATAGTCTGCCAAATTTTGGGCCATCCTCACAACCGAATCGCGGTCTTCCATGACGGCCGAATTGATAATAAAAAATAAAGAATTATAGAGAAAATGCGGATTAATCTGCGATTGCAGCTGCTTCAGCGACGCCTCCCTGGACCGGATCTTCTCGACGTACACATCCTCCACCAGCAGCTGGATCCGCTCCGCCATTTCATTGAACCGCTGGATTAAATAATCGAATTCATTCTTGGACCGGTACTCGATCCTTGCCGCTAAATCGCCCCGCTTCATGCGCTGCATGCTGCGAATCATCTGGACGATCGGAATCTGCACATTCCGGTATAGCAGGAAGACAGCCAGCACACTCATCACCAGAAGAAGCCCGACGGATACATAAAACAACCGGCTCGTTTGCGTGATCGGTGCCAGCATCTGCTGAACCGGCACGTAGTCGACCAGATACCAGCCGATCTGCTCGGATTGCACATAACTGACCAGGTACTCCTGCCCATCGATCTCTTGTCTGACTTGACCGACGGCGTTCATGGGAGCCTCGCCTAACCGTGTACGGATCGTCTCCGAAAGAGACCTGTTCGAGCCGCTGTTCCATATCGTTTGATAGGCCGGATGAAAGAGAAACGGATCGCTATGCTTATCCAGCTTGTACACATCGAGCATATCGGTGATGTTCCGAATGGTGAAGCGGACTTGATACACGGCCCCCGCTTCTTCAATCCGCCCCGCTCTGGCCGGCTCGCTAACCTCCCGGACGAACATGGCGGTTGCCTGATCTCCCGGGCGGTCCTCGACATAAGTCCATTGCTTAAGAATCGGCCGGTTCCATTGCAAACGGTCGCCCCCTCCGAGAAAGATACTCGAAGAAACCGTTTGTTGATTAGCCGGAAGGAGTATCGTTAAATCGTTATACCAGCCGCTTGACACGCTTTGCAGGCCAAGCTTCGCCGTAATGCGGGATTGCGCCTTCAGAACGTCCATGATCGGGGCTCCCTGCATATCGATAAATTCACGAATGTAGGGATCGTTGCCCATAATGACGGGGAACATGGACAGGTTGGAAATTTGCGAATCAAGCTGATGCAGGAAAAATGAAAGCTGATTCACATTCGTAGACTCGATTTGTTCCTGTACGACACGGTTTGCGGTTCGGTTGGAAATGCCGTAAAGCACCAGGATCGGAATAAGCAACAGCGCGATCAGGAGCAGGATCTTGCTGAAAATATTCAATTTGTAAGGCATCTGATCCCCTCCTGCGGAGTAACTTAGCCACTTCCGACTCTACTGCTTAACGACCTCGTGACCGCCGAATTCATTGCGGAGTGCAGCCACGACCTTGCCGTGAAAAGCATCCGTCTCCAAGGAACGATATCGCATCAACAAAGATAAAGCAATGACCGGGGTGCTGGCTTGAAGCTCCAGCGCCGTCTCCACGGTCCATTTCCCCTCGCCCGAGGAATGCATAATCCCTTGGATTTGATCCAATTTGGCGTCCTTGTCCAAAGCTCTTGCCGTCAATTCCATGAGCCAGCCCCGAATGACCGAGCCATGCGACCAGAGCCCCGCCACTTCCGCCAGGTTCAAATCAAAGCTGCTTTTGTGCAAGACCTCGAACCCTTCGGCTATCGCCTGCATCATCCCATACTCAATGCCGTTATGCACCATCTTTAGAAAATGTCCGCTGCCGCTTGCCCCCGCATACAGGTAACCATGCGGGACGCACACATCGGCCAGCAATGGCTCTATCGCCTCAAAGGCCTGCCGGTCGCCTCCAACCATCACGCAGGCGCCATGACGAGCTCCTTCCATACCCCCGGAGGTCCCTGCATCCAGGAAACGGACGCCCTTCCCGCAACAAAATTCAGCAAGCCGCATCGAGTCTTTGTAATGCGAATTGCCGCCATCGACGATTGTATCTCCCTCGCTAAGCAGCTCCGTTAACCGGGTTACCGTGGCGTTGACCGGATCGCCCGGCGGCACCATCACCCAAACGAGCCGCGGCGGCGTTAAAGCAGAAACCAGCTGCTCTAACGAATCCACCGCAAGCCTGGCATGCCCGAACAGCTTGCCGGCGTTCGAAGCGTCGCGATCATAGCCGACTACCTGATACCCTTTATCCAGCAGCTGCATCGCCAGGTTGCTTCCCATCTTGCCAAGCCCAATCAGCCCGACTTTCATGTCTGCCTTCCCACTCCTTATCCTGCGCCCTGAAGCGAATGCTGCAAGGCGGTGATCGCCTCGAACGTTTCGCCCAGACCGGCGTAGGCTTGTTCATAGATTCGATACAGTTCCGTATACACTTGATGATGCTTCAAGCAAGGGACATACGTTTCGCGCATATTAATCGTGGACTTGATGTCGCGGATATCGTCGTATTCCCCTAAAGCCATCATTCCAAGAAAAGCGGCTCCGTAGGCTGAAGCTTCCGCACAAGCCGGAACCTCCACATCACAGCCGAATACGTCGGAAAGCAGCTGGAGCAGGAACGGCGAGCGGGCGAAGCCGCCCGAGGCGAGCACCTTGTTCTTCAAGCCCGTTAAATCATGCATCGCTAGAGCGACCGACAGGAGGCTCATCATCATCCCTTCCATCGCCGACCGCGCCAGATGCGGGCCCGAATGGGTCAAGTTTAAGCCAAGGAATACGCCGCGCGCATTCGGGTTCCAGATCGGCGCGCGTTCTCCGGATAAATACGGAAGAAAGAGCAGCCCTTCGGCTCCAGGAGGAATCCTCTCCGCTTGGCGCAGCATCCCTTCGAGCGAAGACTTCCCCGAGTCCGGCGCCTGTATCGAATGAAGCACCGTTTGTACCCAATCCAGAACGATTCCGCCGTTGTTCGTGCCTCCGCCAATCACCCAATGGCGGTCGTCAAACACATAACAGAACGTTTGCTGTCGATCGCTCGTTAAAGGCCGGTCGACCACGGTTCGTACGGCACCGCTTGTTCCGACCGTCACGGCCAAATCCCCCGGATCGATAGCCCCTACTCCAAGATTCGCGAGCACACCGTCACTGGCTCCCAGCACGAACGGCACATCCGTGGACAGACCCATACGCTTGGCGTAGCCCGGATTCAGTCCGGTCATCACGCAGGTAACCGGATGCAGCTCCGAAAGCTGATCCCGGCGGATGCCTGCATCGCGAAGCAGTTCCTTGTCCCAATCCCTTTCCCCGAGACGGTAAAGTCCTGTGGCAGAGGCCAAGGAATGATCGATGACAAACTGTCCAAACAGGCGGTACAGCAAATATTCCTTGATGGAAACGAATTTGCCAGCTTTTTCGTAAAGGTCGGGCCGGTTTTCCCTCAACCAGAACAGCTTGGAGAGCGGCGACATCGCGTGAATCGGAGTACCGGTGCGCTTGTAAATATCCAGCCCGCCTGAAGCGGCGATCCGTTTCGCTTGCTCTGCGCTCCGATTGTCGGCCCAGGTCATGAGCCGGGTAAGCGGACGCCCCGAATCGTCCACGACCAGCAGCGAGTGCATCGCGGAGCTTAGAGATACGGCCGCCACCTCCCCATGAGACAGGCGCACGTCCGCCGTCACACGGCTGACGGCTTCGGCTGCCGCCTCCACGATGAGCCCGGGATCCTGTTCCGCATAGCCCGGACTTTCACATATAAGCGGGTAGGGAACGGAGTGGACGCTCGCCACGGCGCCGTCCACTCCGAAAGCAACCGCCTTCGTACTTGTTGTGCCTATATCTAAACCGACAAACACTCTCATGGACCCGTCTCCTTAAGCCTTTCCAGGGCTTTTATCCCTTAACTGCGCCGGCAGCCATACCGCTTACGATGTAGCGCTGCGCGAGCAGTGCGATAATCAGCACGGGCAGCGTGATGATGCAGGCGGCCGCCATGAGAGCGCCCCAGTTGATTTCCGAATAGGACATAAAGTTAAATACCGCAATCGGCAGCGTCTTCGTTTTGTCGCCCGCCAGAATGATCGAGAACATAAAGTTATTCCACGAGAAAATGAACGACAGCAGCGACGAAGTAATGACGCCGGCGCCGGAGATCGGTAAAATAATGCGCATAAATACTTGGTGGTGCGTACATCCGTCGATCAAGCCCGCTTCCTCAATTTCCGTAGGGAGCGCTTCAAAGAACGAAATCATAATCCAGATAATGAAAGGCAAGCCGACCAGCATATGGCTCAAAATAAGCGCTGTGTAGCTATCGACCATGCCGATGCTGGAGAACAAAATAAACCACGGAATGAGGAACGTGATACCCGGAATAATTCTCGCCACCAGGATCACCATCCCCAATTTATGCAGATGATGTCTGGCAATCGCATAAGCCGCGGGCAAGCCGAGAAGCAGCGAGAGCAGCGTGGACCCGAGCGCCACGATTAAGCTGTTGACGATAAACTTCAAGAAGTCATATTCCTTAAACACGCTGGCATAGTTCTTAGCGCTCGCCGTGAATGCAAAAAAATGATCGCTGGACATTATCTGGGCCTGCGTCTTGAAGGAGGCGAGCAGCATCCACAGAAACGGGAAGGCAAACACGACCAATACAAGAAACGTTAATGCCGAGAGAAGCAGGTTCACTCCCAACCGCCGTTTTTTCCTCATTTCGCTCCCTCCAATCGTTTACGCATCCAGATCATCAATAACGTCAAGCCCATCACCAGCAGGAAGAACAGGACAAGCAGCGCGGAAGCCATACCCAGCTTAAAGTACTGGAAGCCCAGTACGTAACCGTACAGGTTCAGCGTTTCGGAGGCAAAGTTAGGTCCCCCTTGCGTCGTTGCGTAGATAATATCGAACGTTTTCAGCACATCGATCAAGCGCAGCATCGTGGCAACCAAGATCGTCGGCCGCAGCAGCGGCAGCGTAATGGAGACGAATTTCCTCCAGGCGCTGGCTCCGTCCACATCTGCCGCTTCATACGGATCGCTCGGCAGTGTCGCGATCCCCGCCATCACGATCAGCGCGATCATCGGCGTCCACTCCCATACGTCGATGATAATGAGGGAAGGGATGACCTGGCTCGGTGAAGCTAGCCACAGCAGAGGCTCGAAGCCAAGCGATTTCAGCATCATATTGGCGACGCCGATCGTCGGCTCGTAGATCAGCATCCAAACCAAACCCATCGCGACCGGCGTCGCAACCATAGGCAGCAGGAATACGGTTTTTACCAGATTTTTACCAATGAAATTGCGGGAAAGCAGCATAGCAATAGCAACGCCGAGAATAACTTCGGCAGCAAGTGCCACCAAGGTAAAATAAAATGTCGAGCCAACGGCATGCCAGAAGCGTTCATCCTGAAGCAAGGCGTAATAATTGGCCAATCCGACCCATTTCGGAGGCGTCGTAGCGGACATGCTCCATTCGAAGAAGCTGATCCGCACCGTATAGATAATGGGGAACAACATCATAAGCAGGACGAACAACACGGCCGGAAGCGTGTAAATCCATTTCAAGTGTCGATCAAACCAGCTGTACTGCATAATGAAAATCCACCCTTCCTTCGTTTTGTTGCACAATGGCCGGTAACATCAAGAGGGCCAATAGAGGCCCCCTTCATGTACAGCCGAGCGGAAATTACTTGCTTTTGTCTTTATCCATAATCGCTTGCAGCGCCGCGTTTGCTTTATCCGCAGTATCCTGAAGGTTGGTCTCGCCAGCCATAACCCGCTGTACGATTTCACCTACAGCGTCGCGGGCTTCTCCTACGCTGATGACCGTCGGACGGTCATGGTCTACGCCGCCCTTCACGCTTTCCTTGATGACCGTAACCAGTTCCGCCGGGAATCCGGTCGTGCCTTCAGGGTTATCCCAAACGGATGCGCGCGCGCCAGGGTTGCCTTTTTGCTGCGTTTTCAACACGATTTCCTTGCTGGTCGCCCATTTCATGAACTCCCATGCGGCATCCTTGTTAGCCGACTTCGAATTCATTGCCAGTCCCCAGGAAGTGATGTTATACGGCTTGGAACCGGCTTTGCCGCCCGGGAATACCGCGAAGCCGACTTGATCGGCCACTTTCGATTTCTCCGCGTCCGTGAGGTTCTTGTAAAGCGAGTTCGCATCCGTGAGGAACGCCACTTTACCTTGTGCGAATATACCGAAGGCTTGCGGCCAAGACATATTCAGTACGCCCGGAGGACCGTAATCCTTAAGCAGCGTTCCGTAAGTCGTGAATGCCTTAATGGCTTCCGGCGTATTGATCGTCGCTTTGTCCCCTTGCGAGAAGTCCGCACCTTCCGAGTACAGGAAGGAAGACACTTGCGTGACGAGCGGCGAGCGCTGTCCGCGGGCAACGAAGCCGTACATTTCGTTCTTCGGATCGTGCAGCTGCTTCACGGCCGCCACCAGCTCATCAATCGTTTTCGGCACGGCGATTCCCGCTTTTTGCAGCAGGTCCTTGCGGTAATACAAAATCTCTTGCTCCGTAATGATCGGAATACCCGCCAGCTTCCCGTCCACCGTCACACTGCCGACGGCCGATTTGGAGAAATCGGCAAAATCATAACTGGCATCCTTCTGCGGGTATTCATCCAGCGGAGAAACCCAGCCGTTCTTATAGAACAGCTTGCCTTCCTGAAGCGGACGGTACATGAACACATCCGGGGTAGCCGATCCGGAAGTAAACTGAACGGTCAGCTTTTGCGTCAATTGGTCTTCGAAGAAGCTCTGTACATTAACTTTCATCCCGGTTGCGGCTTCAAACTCCGGAATGAGCGGCTTAATCGCATCGTTCCAAGGATGGTTCGCGGTAACCAGTGTAATATTTTTACCTTCAAAAGGTTTGGCGGCCGGCTTGGCAGCTTCCGGCGCTTCGCTTGCTTGCTGCTGTCCGCAGCCTGCTGCCAAGCTTGCCGCTACAAGTACGGACGCGCTAACGCCCATCCAACGACTCCAAGATTTTCTCATGAATAGACCTCCTATTTCATCTCTGTTTTGAAAAGGCTTTCTTACAAGATTCAGCATACCTGATCGCCTTCCGATCCGAAATAACGAAAACTAAACATCAATAACTACGCTTAAACATCTTTGCAAGGGAGACCTTTCGAACCCAAGAAAAAAGAGGAGACATTCCTGAAACGTCCAGGAACCATCTCCGATTTGTTCATTGAGCCTCCCGTTAATGAGAGGATCTTCTTATCATTTCTCTCTGCTTGGTTCTCATTCGTCTGTCGTCGGGCTCATCAGGCCCCCCGTCCTTCTACATGACCTTCCTTCCAAATCCTGCATTTCTATACGACCTTTACTAGCGGCTATGGCATCCTCTCCTTCAGGCGCATGCCAAAGCCGGACAGACCTGCATCGGTCTGTCCGGCTATCACCACTAGAGCGCCAGGCCGGCTGAACCGGCTCAGCTTTTAGTCGGCCTCCTGCCCGCTGGCCGTCGGCCGCTCCTGCCCGGAATCGCCGCCGTCTCCCCCGCGCAGCTCGATCTCGCCAGGCGATGGCTTCGCTTGGTCTGACCCTGCTTCCAACAGCCGGAGCAAGACGGCAAGAGCGGCAAGCCCCGCAGCGAGCCAGCCCGCTACTACCTCTATCCACATAGACTTCCCTCCCGTTCAGCTCTGGTCACGATAGTGCAGGATATGTGACTTGGTCGGGATTCGTTTGGACGGGCGGGCGCTCATCCCCGGGCTTATCTGTTTTCTGACGACTAGTTATCGCTCGCATACCGTGACATAGCGGGCGAACGAGCCTTTCTTGACGATGCAGCCGTCCGTAATCGTTAAGCCGGCCAGCCGGATCGACGGCTCGATCGGATCGATAGCGATTACGACTACGCGCTGCGCCATTCGCCGGGCGCTGCGGAGCAGGTCAAGCTGCTCGTCCTCGGACAGCTTCGAGCACAAATTGTACGGCAGGTCGAGAATCGCCGTATCGTAGCCGCCCTCCACTTCGCGCATATCCCGCAGCTTGACGACGTCCGGATAGCCGAAATGGCGAAGGTTCTCGCGTGCGCCCCGCACCGCCAGCGGATTGACATCGAAGCCTTCGATGTCCATTCCCATCGACAGCGCCTCGATCAGCACCGTACCGATGCCGCAGCACGGATCCACGGCGCGGACTCCCGCCGGCTGCGGAACGGCGATATTCACGATCGCCCGGGCCACGCGAGTGCTCAGCGCCGTCGAGTACGGACGCGGCCTATCCTTGTGGCGCAGCCATACCGCCGCGTTCTCCGACAGCTCGCCGAAGACCCAGCGATGCTTCAGCTTGGCTAAGCCGAACGTCCGCTTCGGCGTTCGCATCTCCGCCTTCCCGCGCAGCCGGGCCCCGACCTGTCGCTCCAGAGCGCGGCGCTCCTCGTAAGCCGCCGGCTCATCTGCGGGCACATAGATCACCTTGAACGTATCGCCGTTCAGATCGATCCCGCTCGCCCGCTCCGCGACCTCTTCGACCGCAGCTCCTTCGAACATGACGTCGAGGCGCTGCTTCATGAACGGACTCCGGCTGAGGTCCAAACCGAGTTCGCTTTCAATCCAGGGCGAGGCGTCCTGCACACCGAACCAAACGCGCTGCTCCAGCGCGCATAACGAGGCCTCGTCCTCGTGATAAGCGAATGTATATACATAACGAGCTTGCGGCTCCAACATCATCGGCTCCTTCTGGCCGGCCGTACCGGCCGGGAATGCTTCCATTGTATACGAAAGCAGCCGAAAAAGCCCGTTCCTGCCAAGCCAAAAAGGACCTTGCGTTCAAGGTCCTTCCTTCCGTGCCCTTACCGAGAGACCGGTTAGCTTTCGATGATTTCATCCAATTCCGAATCGCTGCGGTTCGCTTCCGCGATAATGCTCTGATCCGTTTCATTCTTGCCTTGGATCGCTTCTGCCGCCTGCGCTTGCCGGTTCAACTGCTCTTCCGTCTGCCCGATGCCGTGGGCGCCTTGATGGTTTCGGCTCGAAGTCATTCGTATCACCTCCGTACATGTAGATGCCGGCTTGCCGGGTGTACAGCTGACTTTTACTATGCACCGTTTCCGGTAATCGTATACAAGAAGGACTTACTTTACCCGAAGGTCATCGTTTATACTAAATAACAAATACCCGATCGTTGCCCAGCCAAATCCGCCCGAGGAGACCATAACCTCATGTTCAATCGAAATCGATCTTGGAGCGCCCCGCTTCCGCTTGCTTTCCTGGCATTATGGGGAGGACTGGCCTTACTGCTGGGGCCGAACGACCTGTATCTATCACGGATGCTGGCGGACACAAGCTCGCAATGGGCCAGGTTCTTTGAAGTTTACGGCGAGCATCCGGCCGTTCTGTTCGCTTGGGCCGGTTCTCACCTCCTGCTCGCTAGTTCGCGCCTGCGTAAAGACGGCTTGTCGTTTACGCTTCGGCTTCCCCTGCTCGCGGCGAATGTGACGGCCGGCTACGCCATCTTGCACATGACCGCAGAACGGGCCTTTCATGTGAAGCCGACCGGCCTACACGCCCTGCTCTCGCTGCTGGCCGTGGCGGCTGCTGCCCTGCTCGTGCAGCGACTGCTCGCCCGCTTGTCGGCGGAGTATCTTGCCCGCTTCGAACGGGCCGCCCTGCTCTCGCTGCTGCTCGTAGCGGCCGAGCTTGCCGCCGTGCATGCGTTGAAGTGGGGGTGGGGCCGCATCCGCTTCCGGGATCTGCTGCCCGATTATTCCAATTTCACCGTCTGGTACTTGCCGCAAGGACCGAACGGCAACCGCTCCTTCCCGTCCGCCCATGCCGCCAACAGTTGGACGATGCTGCTGCTGCCCGGCTATGTCGCCGCCGCAGGCGTCCGCGCCTATTGGCGTTATGCGGCATGGGGCTGCGCCATTGTGTGGGCGTCGTGCACCTCGTTGAGCCGCATCGTCATGGGCGCGCATTATGCAACGGACATCTTGTTCGGCGCCTGCATCACGATCTCGCTATACTGGGTGCTGCACCGAACCTTGGAAGCGGATACGGCGTCTGTTCGTCTCCGGCCCTTTACGCAGCGAAGCGGACTGCCTAAGTAATGTCCAGGCTCGCTACGAAAGATATTACGCATCATCGTTCAGCTATAGGCGGGAATAGCTTGCGTAAGCGGATCGCGACAACGACGCCCCCCGGAGCACCTTGGCCTACCCTTGCATCGGCAGCCGGACCGTCACCTTCGTGCCCTCATCTAGACGGCTCTCTACGGTAATATCGCCGTGGTGGTGCTCCACCAGCTGCTTGACCATGAACAGTCCGATGCCCTGTCCGCCTCGCTGCTCGTTCGTTTTCTCATACTTTTGAAACAATCGGCTGAGCTGGTTATCCGTCATGCCGACGCCATAATCCTGCGTGACGAGCACCAGCTGCCCGGTCTCCCTATACGCCTTGAAATCAACCGGCTTGCCCTCGTCGCTGTATTTGATCGCATTGCTGATAATGTTCGACACGATCAGTTTAAAGCCCGTCGCATTGCTCAGCAGCGTCTCCCTCCCATTCAACCGGATCTCGTGGTGCAGCGCGATATTTTGCGTCCTCGCCTTGACCTCCATAATCTCCATCACGTCCAGCAGCAGCTCCTTCGGGACGGTCAGCCTGCGCCGCCAAAGCGCGTCGGTGGTCAGCATTTGCTCCGTGCTGATGATATGGGAAATTTCATTATCGATCAACGCAACGTAGTCGCGAATCGCCTTCAGCTTGTCGCGGTCCTCCTGATCCTGAACCTTGCTCATCAGCAGCGAGGAATAGGCCTTGATAACCGTCAGCGGATTACGAACCTCATGGGAGACAACATGGACAAAATCAAGCTTCTGCCTGTACAAATCCATCTCCGATTCCATTTCCTTCTGTACGGCCAGCGCCGGATAAGTCACGGCATGATTCGATTTATGGTTATAAAGACTCGACAACACCAACTTGTCATCGGTCATCAAGTATGGATGCGTTTTCATAGCTTCCAAAAGAACAGCCGCGTTTACGTTCGAAGCATCATACCCACAAACGGTCACAAACCCCAGCCCGCTCAGTGAAATGTCACAGCCATGTTCATAAGCATGAATCTTCTCCGGCATGTCCGGCTGCTCTTTCCAGCCCACCTGCCCCCACAGCCGCATATCGACCTGATCTTCTAAGTAGGGGGCGATAATTTGGTTCAAATTCAACAAGATCCGGGAGAAATGAAAATCCTCGTGCATGTCATAAAATTCGGTTTGATTGATGTAATGGACGTACTGGCGGATACGTTCATCCGTCACTTCTTTCCGCAGCGCCTCTGTCATCCTCTCAAAATGGTCGGACGTATCGATGATAATAACCCGTTGATCCAGATTGATCCCCATAATAATAAACGAAACGGCATTGCTGATATATTTCTCCGTATCGTTGTAAAAGTACAAAATATGCGAACCGTTCTGCACATGGAACTTGCTCGTAAGAGGTATGCTGCTTTGTCGGGTCATCCGTTTGTTCCTCCAAAAAGTCGTTTCCTGTCATCGCGCATGCGCCGATTCGTCGCGAATCAAGCTCTTGCCGACTGCGATTTCAGAGTTGTTTCGCTGCTTTAGGATCTACTTTCATTATAGCCGTCCCGATCGAAAAGACAATGAAAAATCGTCAAGTTTTTCCATCTTCTGTTGATCCTTGCCAAATTGCGACGCACTTCCTCCACAAATTCCACTTGCCCCTTTTTATCCCTATGGTGGATAATATAAGTAAAAACCGCCGGGAGATCCTGCATGTCAACCACCGCATAAAAGGAACTGCAATTATACAAAAATGCTTTTCTTCTATGATTTCGTAGGAAAATCGATCGTTGACGTTCAGGGCGCATGGATCAAAGTAAGGAAGAAAAATTACTACTTGTCGATTATGGAAGAGGAGCTGCGCCGGATCGAGCAAATCGTAGGCGAGCTGCTCCTGTTGGCCAAGCCGCCCAACGTTCAATTCCGCAAATATTATCTGGTCGATACGATTGAGCAGATCGTCGCCCTCTTGCAAACTCGGGCGATCATGAACAATATCGAGATCGAGTTCCAGCGCCGGGCGGCCGAAACGGAAATATACTGCGACGAGAACCAAATCAAGCAGGTCTTCATCAACCTGATCCAAAATGCGCTCGAAGTCACGCCTGTCGACGGCCGCGTCGCCATCGACATCGATTCTGACGCGGATGGCGTCGCCATTGCGATACGGGACGAAGGTCCGGGGATTCCGGAGGATAAGCTGCGGAAGCCGGGAGAGCCGTTTTTTACGACGAAGGAAAACGGGACCGGCCTCGGCTTGACGGTCAGCTACAATATCATCGAAAATCACGGCGGCCGCATCCAAGTGAACAGCATCGTAGGTCAAGGTACGACGTTCACGATTCGTATCCCCTTTGAGCCGAAGACATTGGCGGCGGAGCCGCTGTTGACGGGATAGCGCAACGCCAAAAAAACCCCCTCTATCGTTCACGTTACGATGGAGGGGGTTTTGGGTTCATCGTTCCATCCCTTTATTGAAGCGAACGGAACATCATCTGATAAATATCGCCAAGCGCCAGCGCATCGCGCTCCGGATCGATCACGCTCTGCACCCGCATGCCATATAAGAAAGTGACGAACATCATAGCCATTTTCTGCGCATCTACTGACGGCGGAATGACGCCGTTCTCCTGACCGACGCCGATCCACCTGCTGGAGGTGGCTAACGTATGCTCGTAAATGCCGCGTACGAGCCCGGCTACCTTCGGGTTGTCCATTTGCCCGAGCAAATAGATGAAAATTTTGTTGGACACGTCCAGATGCTCGGCACTGCGAGCCATTCCTTCGGCAATCGTCTGCAGCGGCCGGTTGACGCTCGCCGTCTGTTGATCGGCTACCGTTTCGAAAAACTTCACGTTCACTTCTTCCATTCGCGATTTCAAAATTAACCCGAACAGTTCGTCTTTGCCGGAGACGTAGTGGTAGATGGCGCCCTTCGATAGTCCGGAGCGGTCGATGATGTCCTGCAGCGTCGTTTGCCGGCAGCCTTTCTCCCGGATCAGTTGTTCAGCGGTGTCTAAAATGAGCTGAAAGCTCGCGCTTACGGGCGAGGGTTGAACCATAACGTTAATGACCTCCTGCCTGAAGTACATATAAAGCCAGTATATACCGACGGTCGGTTTTTCACAATGCCGTGTCGGCCGATGCCGCTGAACCTTGTCGAATCCCGCCCCGATGAGGGTGGGGGCGATGACGATCCGCCGTCCATAGCGCGTTCAAGTTGTCCGCCGGCGTCCAGATGCCGTTCCGGCCGTAAAACCCGTAGGTCAGCACGAGGATGAGAAACACGAGCAGCGCTTGCTGCAACAGCTTAGTCCCATCCGTCAGCGGTACGGCGAACGAGACGAGCGATACGCCGTAATCGTCGTTGAACCATAGATCGAGCGCCCAGTTATGCGCCGCATGCACGGCGGAGGATATCCAGAGCGAGCCGCTCTTCAAGTAGACGTAGCCGTAACACAGGCCTCCGATGAAATGGATGAGCAGCGGGTACATGTGCAGCCCTTTCGTCGGGATATGCGTCAGCGCGAACAGGAACGAGGCGGCGAGCAGCATCCCGAGCGGGCGCAGCCGGTGCAGATTGGCGAACATGTAGCCGCGATTCAGCACCTCTTCCTGCATGGAGGCGATGAGCCAGCCCAGGAAGCCGTACGCCGCGGCACCCAGGAAGGCCGTGTCGCCCAGCTTCTCGAGCCGGAACACGGTGCCTAGCCCGGGCTCCCGGCTTGCCGCCGCGAAGGCGAAGACGATGGCGGTCGTCATCGACGCCGTTACCGCCGCAGCGGCGAAGGCCAGATCCTTGCGGCGTACGGCGAAGCCGAGCCGGAACGGCCGGCCGCGGTCGAGCAGCTTGTATGCGGCGAATACAGCCGCAGTGAGCCAGAGACCGACGAGAACGTTCATAGAAGCGAGAAAAGCGTATTCCGTTCGCACCCTTTCAAGCTGGTCCATAACGGCCAATACGCCGAGAAACGCAAACATCGAGACGAAGTAGGCGACAATGGCCATACTGATCCGTGCAAACGGGTTGAAGCGTGGGGACATAGATTTATACTCTCCTTTAAAGTGAAGTTCGCGCAGGGCGCCGCCGATTGACCGTACAAACTTTTCTTTTCCGCCCCAGATACAGACCGTCGGTCGGTTTGTTAATAAGTTCAGTATACATACCGACCGACGGTCTGTCAAGGGGCACAATAACCGCCCTCCGTCAAGCGCCGTCATTTTGCCGCACGGCGTTGCCGCTGGGCAACGATCGGGTACAAGCCGTACAGCCCGCTTCACTCCTCAAATCAAACAATCGCACCTCGCTTAACGGATGACATCCGGCAAGCGAGGTGCGATTAAAGAGATGCCAAGCTTATTTATCCTTGAAGTGCATCGTGAAAAAAGCATTGTTCAGACGCTTCCACTGTTCGTCGGTCTTGACCGCATCATTCAGACGCAAGCGGACCGTGTACACAATGCCGTGCTTCTCGAACACGTACTCGTTCTGCGTGTAAGGCACGTTGCGGCTCTTGTATTGCGTCGCGTATTTCTTCACATCGGTATCAAACAGCTTCTCATCCGTTACCGTGTATTTGTAGTTGGCGTCCGTTTCGGCGCTTTTCTTGTAGTCCTGCTCCAAGCTGTTCACCTCGTCCTGGAGGTCGCTGGAATCGTCGGCGGTAATCGTGAAGCTGCCGCCCTCGAAATGGAACGTCTTCCTATCCGAGCCGCTCTCGTCGTCGTAACCGCCGGTCCAATCTTCCGGCGCTTTCACGGAGTACCGGTATTTTTCGTTGGTGTATGTCGATGTTCTGTTCAGGTCGAGCAGATCGTCTTCGTCTTGGATAAAACCGAGCGAAGGGTTGGTCGCTTCTTTCGGGAAATGGATCGATTTCTTCAAATCGGCTATCACTTCATTCATTTCCTCTTGATTCGCGTCCTCCGGGTAGGTCGTTATCAATTCGTACTTGTATTTGTCTTTGATCAAGTAAATGACGTGCATATGCTCCCATTTATCGCCCATCGTATAGGAGTAGCGGTTCTCGATGGCGGCGACGTCGGCGATTTCGGTCTCTTCAGCGCCCTTCACCTTCCGGTAGTCGGCCACATATCGATCCGTAAACCGGCTTTCCTCGCGGTTAGCCCATGCCTTCAACGTATCGCCGGAAGCGGCTGACGTCACTTGAACCGATAACGATTTCTCCTCGTCCTCGCTTCGGTAGGTCAGTCCCCCGCCCCATTCGCTGCCGCTCCACTCCGCCGGTACGTCGAACATGAGACCATACGGCGTCGTAACCGTGTCTTGGGTCTGATAGACGGAGATGTCTTTGAGCCCGCCATTGTCAGCGTCATACGAAAGCACGAACGAATCGAGCAAATCGTTATAGCTGTTGCGCTTGAAGCTGTTGTTGTACAGTTCCCCGCTCTTGACAGCCAGTGTGATGTAGAAAATTTTATCAGCCTTCTGATAAGCCCGAACCTGATAAAACTGGTCGCCGAACTCGCGTTTGCCGATTAATTTCGCATAGTTGTCCGGCTCCTGCTCGACATATTGCTTCTCCAGTACGGTGTTGCCGTATTGGTTGTCACTCAGCTTGCGCAGCAGGCCAAGAGGCGACAGATCGACGCTTTGCTTCTCCTGGATGTTGATGTTGATCGCGAACTCTCCCTTGGAATCGGCGAACGATACGCTTTCGCCGTCGGAGGATTGATCAACCTTGATCAGTCCCGCCGGATACTTCATTGACCAGCCGTAGTGGCTGTCGCCGATATGCGTCTTGCCTTGGTCCGCATCGATATAAGAGCCGTCCGCCTCTTGCTCCGGCGAAGTCGCGCTGGACTCGTCCTCGCCAAGCGTCAATTCGGCGACCTTCTGCCCGGCGGCGTTCTGCAGCTTCAGCTTCACCTTCTGCTCCGGCAAAAATTTCTTTAATGCCTCATTATATTCCACAAGCGTTCTTGTCTTGGCTTCTTCGATCGCCATCAAGACGTCGCCCTGCTTCACGCCCGCTTTCGCCGCCGGTGAATCCGGCTCCACATACGTCACTTCCAGCCCGTTGCCGGACGGAATGCCGACGACCGCCTCCCAGCTCTCGCCAAGCTCGACGCCAAGATACGGACGTTTCACCTTGCCGTATTTAAAGAAGTGGTCGAGCACGTGCTGCACCGTATCGATCGGGATGGCGAAGCCCAGACTGTCGACGCCGTACTCTACGTACTTCAGCGTATTAATGCCGATCACTTCGCCCTTCAGGTTGACGAGCGCCCCGCCGCTGTTGCCCGGGTTGATCGCCGCATCGGTTTGAATGAGCTGATATTTCGATTGCACGGAACGCTCCATGCCGCTGACAATTCCATACGTAACCGAATTGCGCAGCGTGAAGGACAGCGGCGTGCCGATCGCCATGACCGGCTCGCCGACCTTAATGTCGGTCGGGCTGGCGAACGTGGCGGCGGACAATCCAGTCGCTTCGATCTTGACGAGCGCCAAGTCGCTCTCCTCGTCGTAATGGGTCGTCTTGCCCGTATAGGACTTGCCGTCGGAAGTGACGACCGTTATGTTATGCATATCTTTGACCACGTGCGCATTCGTTAAAATATATCCGTTGCTTCGAACGACTACGCCGGTGCCGTGCGCCAGATTGTAACGGCTCGATTGCCATACCTTCTTGCTGTCCGTCGGCTTGCCGATGATGGCAACCACCGAGGATGTCGTTTTGTCGATGACGGCCGGGATGACGCCGCGATCCTCGGCAGCTCCGGCGTAAGCGGCAGGCGCCGACAACGTCGCCAGGATAACCGCGGTTGCGGTCGCTTTTACCACTTTGTTGCGGATGGTTCTGAGCTTTTTCATTCGTTGGTTTCTCCCCACGCCCATATAAATTGACCAATTATTTCCATGTATACTAAAATCTATCACAATCGCGAAATCGTTTGCAAGATAAATATAAAGAAAGAACGGAGGCCGATGCTTGCCGTCATGGCTTGTCTAACGCAAGCCGCCAAACGAAGAGGCTGCCCCCTCAGTGAAAGCTGGAGGAACAGCCTCTTGATTGAACCGTTTAAGCTTCGCCGGCCGCGGGCGGTGTGAACGTGCGCTGGGCGAGTTCGGCGTCCAGCATGTAGAACGCGTTGCTGTCCTTATCGATGCGGCGCAGCTTCTGAATGATGCTATCGAACGTTGCTTCTTCCTCCACCTGCTCGTCGATAAACCATTTCAGGAAGTTGATCGTCGCATGCTCGCGGTCGTTCCAGGCCGAATCCGATAAAGCGTAGATGCGCTTCGTGACCTCCTGCTCGTGGGCGAAGGCATGTTCGAATGTATCAAGCATCGACGTGTACTCGTTTGGCACGTCAGGCATGCCGGTTACCAACGCGCGTTTGCCGAGCGTATTGATAAAATGGAAAATTTTCATTGCGTGGAACTTCTCTTCCTCCGCTTGAACGATGAAAAAATTCGCAAACCCGTCGAAGCTTTCCGACGAGCAGTAGGCAGCCATGGCCAAGTAAACTTGAGACGAATAAAACTCGAAGTTCATTTGATCGTTTAATTGCGCGAGTAACGGTTCTTTTAGCATGTGTTCACGCCCTTTATCCGAAAGTTATGCGCGGGTTATTGTGCGACGGCAGACGAATGTTTATCCGCACACGCCGATTCAGGCTCTTCGAACCGCGCAGGATTGCGTCCTATTTTATCATGTTCCATGATCTTCCTCAACCGGGCAACCGCCTAATCAGGTGCTCTGACACTGCGCCGGGGGATAAGAAAGTTTATTTGGGGTAATTTAGAAAGGAGTCTAGGTATCAGCTGCCTGCGGGGTTCAGGAACAGGACGTCTGCACCGAAGCCAAGCGCAAGCGCTTATACTCGGATGTTTTTGATGATGGACGGACTGGCGTTAGGTGTCAGCATGCGTCGCGACATCAGCACCAATTATTACCGCCTGATGCTTGAAGTTAGTAAATTTGCCGAAAATGGAGCCGAGATTATGATGAATAACCGATGGCTGGAGAAGCCGCCCAGCGCTGTTGACCGTAAAGCTTTAGCACGTTTGTAAGTACGAGACGCGTCTCTATGCCAAAAAAAATCCCTCTCGAATCTTTATTTTGGTGTATCGCCTTCCCCGGTTTCGGCCAATTTCTAAATGGACAGTACTTCAAAGGTATCATCCTCATCGCGCTTGAGTTCGCCATCAATATGGGGGCGAATCTGAACACAACGATCATCGAGAGCTTTCAGGGCCGAATTCAGCTATCAATCGAGCATACGGACTATCAGTGGCTGATGTTTTATCCTTGCGTATACATGTTCGGCATTTGGGACGCGTACAAACATGCTGGAGGAGGAAAATCGCCGAATGCCACATTTCCGTTCGTCTTTTGCGCCTTCTTCGCTACGGTAGGCGTGGTGTACTCCCCGAACTTCCGAATTGCGGGCGTGCTGCTCGGACCGGTATGGCTGCCTATGCTGTTCGCCTTCATCGGCGTCTTCTTCGGCCTGGGGATCAAGCGCCTGCTGGATGGCAAGGCAAAAGGATCCGCTTAGACAAAACGGATCCTCTTCCTGCTTAGTTGACGACATTCACCACAATTGTCGTTTTCTTCTTCGCGTAGGTGACCGTAACGGTCGCTTTTCCTTTGCCCGTCGCCTTGATGGTACCGTCTTTCACGTCCGCTATTCGAATGTTCGTGGAAGACCAGAGCCCTTCGACCGTGACATCCTCTTCGGTTCCGTCAAAGAAGGTAGCGACGGCTTTCATTTGCAGCGTTTCGCCCTTCTTCATCTCCACGGCAACTTCATTCGTCTTCAAATATTTAAGCTTGTCGACTTCTACAGGAATGCTCACGGTTTTGCCCCCGAACGAAACAAGTACCGTCGCCGTTCCCGAATCGACCGCCGTAACCCATCCGCCCGCTACATCGACTATTTTATAACTGCTGGATCTCCATACGCCCTGATCGGTTACATCCTTCTTCGTGCCGTCAGACAGCAGAGCGGTTAACGTAATTTGAACCGACTGCCCCTTCTTGGTCGAAATGAACTTCCTGTCGACTTCCAGCGACTGAACGACCCCGATTTCCACCGGAATCGACACCGTCTTGCCCCCGAAGGCCGCCGTAATGGTCGTCTTGCCGCGGGATACCGGCGTGACAACGCCGTTCACGACTTGAACGACCTTCTCATCGCCGGACTTCCATTCCGCCTCGGCGGTGACATTCTTGCTCACTCCGCTTCCGTCCGTCGCGGTCAGCGCAATGACCTTCGTTTCGCCCAAATCGAAAGCGAGCATGGAAGGCGCAGCCGTCAGCTTGTTAGCCGTATCCACTTGAACCGTCACCGTAACGGATTTACCGCCAAAGCTGCCGGTAACCTTGGCTTCGCCTGCGCCCTCAGCCGTAATGACGCCTTGTTCGACCGTCGCCGCATTCGCGTTCGAGGTGCTCCATTGCGCGTCCTGCACAACGTCGAGGCTCGTCCCATCCGTATACGTTGCCGTCAGCTTGATCGTGTAAGCCTCATGCTTCTTCAAGATCAACAGCGTCTTATCGGCCGTTAACGTCTTCAAGACGCCGACCGATACGGGAATCGCAATCGATCTTGTCCCGAATTGCGCCTTAATCGTCGTAGCGCCGGTGCCGACGCCGGTAATGAGACCGCGTTTAACCTCGGCGATGTCGGCCGCTGCAGTTGACCATTCCGCCCTGGACGTGACGTCTTCCTCGCGTCCGTCGGCATAGACGGCTTTCAGCGTCACCTGTTCGGACGAACCCGCTTGAAAGTTGACCGCCTTCACGCTTGGAACCAGCTTGGTCGGCACATCGACCGAGAGGTCCAGGGACACGCTCTTGCCGCCATACTTCGCCGTAATGGTCGCCCGACCGGCTTTATAGGCGGTTATTTTCCCTCCCGAAACATCCGCGGTCCCGGCGCTGTCGGATTTCCACTCGGCTTGTCCGGTGACGTCTTCTTCCGTCCCGTCCGCGTAAGTAGCTTGCAAGGTGACTTGCTCGGATTCTCCAGTTTTCAAGGCAAGATCTTCCTTGCTCAGCTCCAGTCTGCGCGGTACGTCGACATCAACTCGCGTCGTCACCGTCTTGTTCCCGTACTTCGCGGATACGGTCGCTTCCCCGGATTCATTGGCGCTAAGCTTCCCTTTGATGACATAGACGACGTCTTCGTCGGTCGAAGACCACTCCGCCCGGCCCGTAATGTCTTCCGAGCTCCCGTCGGGATAAGTCGCCACCAGCTTCAGCTGCTCCGTTGCATTCTTCTTCATGAACAGGCTCTGCTGATCGAGGGCGATCTTCATGGCTTGATCGACATCGACCTTGATCGTCGTCGACTTGGTCCCGTAAGCCGCTTTAATCGTCGCTTGGCCCGGGCCGTATCCGGTGATTTTACCTTTAATGACGTCGGCCACCGTCTCATCATCCGACTCCCAGTCCGCTTTATCCGAAACATCCTCTACCGAACCGTCCGGGTAGGTAGCGAACAGCTTGACGGATTCCGTTTCGTTCAACAGCAAGGAGACTTGCGTTTTCTCCGGATCCACCCGTTTCACGATCTCAACATAGACCGGCACGGTTACCTGCTGATTGTTATATTTGGCCGTAATACTCGTGCTTCCGGAGCTTTGCCCCGTCACGTTGCCATTGACGACCGTCGCAATCGAACCGTTATCGATGTTCCAATCGGATTTGGCCGTTACGTCTTCGGAGGTTCCGTCGTCGTAATAAGCCGTCAATTTGATCTGCTCCGATTGTCCCTGCCGAAGCTCGATGAGCTGCTTATCTTTAATTAAAGAACGGACCCGCTTCGTCACGTCCACGTTGACAATGACGGTCTTGCCCATATAAGTGGAGGTGATAACCGCCTTTCCTTCTTTCTTTGCGGTCACGGAACCGGCGTATACCGAAGCCACGTCCGGATCTCCTGAATTCCACTCCGTCTTCACAGTAACGTTCTCCGTCGTGCCGCTAACGTAAACGGCGGTAGCCGTTAAGGCCGCGGTGGCCCCCACTTCCAGGGACAGCTCGTTCTTATTCAGCACCAGGCTCGATATTTGTTCCTGCGCCCGTACGCTCACGCTTCCAAAAGCGCTGGTCGCCACTACAAATCCAAGCAGAAGCATTAACAATCTGGTCATGCGAACACGCAATTGCTTCATCTTTCGCGTTTTCTCCTCTCCACGATTTGGTAAACCCGCCTCATCTATTATCGTCAGCCGCCGAAGGAACCTTTAGCTTTTTCCTCACTTCTTCCGAAATTTCAGCAAACTTTCAGTTTTCGACACCCCGTATGCTTATGGACGTTTAACGTTGACATGGAAGGTTGCTGCGTGGAATATGCTGTACCAAGCGCATTTTGCGGCGCCGCCGCAGGATGATTTTCCTTCAAAGGAGAAGGTTGCATGCAAATTCACGTGATTCAACCCGGACAATCGCTCTATCAGTTATCCCAAACGTATGACGTCCCCGTGCAAACGATCGCCGAAGCGAACGAAATCGACACCGCCAGCACGCTGGTCGTCGGTCAGGCGCTCGTCATCCCGATGGTGGGCCAATATTATTGGGTTCATCAAGGGGACAGCCTGTTTAAGATCGCCCGAACGTACGGCATAACGCCGGAAAGACTCGCAGCCGTCAACGGGATCAGCGTCAACCAGCCGCTTACCGTCGGCCAGCGGCTCTATATTCCTCCGGCGCCTCGCCGTCAGGCGGAAATCAACGCCTACATCGAGCCTCGGGGCGACAGCGTCTCCCCCGCCCTGACCCAGGCGGCGCGCGAGACCGCCCCGCATCTGACGTACCTCGCCCCGTTCAGCTTCCGCATTCAGCGGGACGGCACCCTCCTTGCGCCGCCGCTGGGCGAGCTGCCGCAAATCGCGGCCGAACAGAAGGTCACGCTCATGATGGTGGTTACGAACCTCGAGAAAGACCAGTTCAGCGCCGAGCTCGGCGAAGCCGTACTGAACAACGAAGACTTGCAGAGCAAGCTTCTCGCCAACATCATCGCCACCGCCAAACGGCTGAACTTCCGCGACATTCATTTCGACATCGAACATCTGCGCCCGCAGGACAAAGAGGCGTACAACCGCTTCCTGAGGAAGGCGGCCGAGGCGATTCACCGCGAAGGGTTCCTGATCTCGACCGCCCTCGCCCCGAAAACAAGCGCAGCCCAAACCGGCGAGTGGTACACCGCCCATGACTACAAGGCCCACGGCGAGATCGCCGATTTCGTTATCATCATGACGTACGAATGGGGCTACAGCGGCGGCCCGCCGATGCCCGTCTCCCCGATCGGTCCGGTGCGCCGGGTCCTGGAATACGCCCTCACGGAAATGCCCGGCTCCAAAATTATGATGGGGCAAAACCTATACGGCTACGACTGGACGCTGCCCTACGTTCCAGGCGGGGCCTATGCGAAAGCGGTCAGCCCGCAGGAGGCCATCCGTCTAGCCCGGGCTAACAAGGCCCGGATCGAGTACGATGCGAAGGAACAAGCGCCTCATTTTTCGTACTGGGATGCGAACCGGAAACAGCACGTCGTCTGGTTCGAGGACGCGCGTTCCATCCAGGCGAAATTCAACTTAGTGAAAGAGCTGGAGCTGCGGGGAGTCAGCTACTGGAAGCTGGGCTTGAGCTTTCCTCAAAACTGGCTGCTGCTTGAGGATAACTTTACGGTGGTCAAAAAACAGTCGTCCACATAAGCGGCTTGCCGGCGACTACAATGCGCCCGCCTGCGGCGTGGCGATGGTGCGGGCCACCGCCATGCGCTGACGCTTGGCGGTGGCGGAGACGTACACCGCCAAGCTGCAAAAAAAGGCACGAACCTCCTCGGTTCGTGCCTAGTCGTCGCTTTGCAGCCGCTTCATGAAATCTTCGGCTGCGCTGTAGCCCTGCTGACGCAAGTACCAGTTGTTGGCTGCCGCCTCCACCAATCCGGCCACGTCGCGTCCGGGCTGCAGTTGGATTTCGATATGCGGAATGCGGATATCCATGTACTCGGTAAACTTCGGCTCCAGCTCCAGCTCGTTGTTGAGCGCGTGATCCTGCCATTTCGTCAGCTCGATATCGAGCACGATCCGCGTCTCGTCCTGGAACGCCTTGCGTCCGTACAGCCGCGAAACGTTAATAAGCCCGATGCTGCGCAGGGCAAGGAACTCCTTCGTCTTGCCGTTATGCGTGCCGAGAATCGTCTCGGGTCCGATTTTCTTCAGAACGACGATGTCATCGGCCACCAGCCGGTGTCCCCTCCGAATGAGCGTATGCGCAGTTTCACTCTTGCCGACGCCGGACTTGCCGCGCAGCAGTATACCGATGCCCGACACGTTGACGCATACGCCGTGCACGGCAATCTCCTGCGCCAAAGCTTTGGTCAGATAAGCGTCGACAAGCTCGATGAATCTGGACGACGGAAGCGGCGTGCGGAGCAGCGGAATACCTTCTTCCTCGCAATATTTCTTCAAATATTTCAACCCTTCCTGATTGCGGGTAACCACAAAGCAAGGCGGGTGATATTTCACGATATTGCCGATGTGCAGGTTGCGTTCTTCTTCGCTAAGCGTATGCAAGTAAGTAATTTCTTTGCTTCCGAGCACCTGCACATGCGCATGCGGGAAGAAATCGAAATACCCGACAAACTCAAGGCCCGGCCGGTGCACCCTCCCTTTGGGGATGACGGCGTTTAATTTATGGCTTCCCGCCAGCACTTCCAAGGAGAAGCGCTCGACCAAATCCTGAACCGTTACCGATTTCATACAGCTTCTCTCCTTTAACCAGGTCATTCAACGTA
>NZ_BCPS01000032.1:0-25280 GCF_016586185.1 Paenibacillus sp. EPM92 | reverse complement strand
TTCTACAGCTTCAAGCCGATTCCTCCCTGCAAAGAAAGCATTTCCATGACAATTGGGCTCCGCTTCGCGCTTACACGCCATTCGTCTGGTGCAGCTGGCGGTTCCCTGCGAAGGAAAGAGCCGTTTTTGCATTTATATGTCATATTACCTAACCTTAATAACCTGGGCTTACTCCGCCCTTTGTATAAAATTACAAATCCAGCACCTTTTATTGTTAAAAAAAACAAACTCGTCCGAATTTTCTAGTTCCACACTCCCTCGACCGGTATATGTATGTTATATTTTATGACATAAAAGACAGGGGGAGCTTGACTATGAAATCGAAGTCATCGTTTAAGGCATCCAGCCTTCAAAGTTTGTTCGTGCCCGGCATGTTCGTGATGAACCGACTGCGTTATTTGTATAAATTCATCTTGATCGGGAGCGTCTTCTTCATTCCGATTGTGATTTTGATGCTGCAGTTGACTGGCGAAGCGAACCGGAATATCCGGTTTGCGGAGCAGGAGAAACAAGGGGCTCTTTTTCTCAAGCCGCTGGAGAGTCTATTTACCGATCTGGGACAATACCGCCTTGCGGCATTGGGGAACACCATCGGAACACCCCCGACAAAGGAGAGACTTCAAGAGCTGGAGGCCCGCATCGAGCGCTCCCTCGAAGC
This sequence comes from Paenibacillus sp. EPM92, assembly GCF_016586185.1. Taxonomy (NCBI): domain Bacteria; kingdom Bacillati; phylum Bacillota; class Bacilli; order Caryophanales; family Paenibacillaceae; genus Paenibacillus; species Paenibacillus sp. EPM92. Next base: position 24,622 of record NZ_BCPS01000032.1, on the reverse strand, counting down.
TCTGGACCGGCTTGCGCTTCAATACAAGGACGAGCTGCAAGCGACCGAAGTCGTCGCCGACATCTCCGCAAGCTGGCGGGAGCTCAAAGCGGTATCGGACGGCTCCAGCCCGACCAAAACCGATGAAACCCATAAGAAGCTGGATGAACGCTTCGTACAGCTGATCGATACGGTCAAAGTGAACTCCAATCTGATTCTCGATCCACAGCTCAGCTCCTACTACTTAATGGATTCCATAACCTCCACTTATCCTTCGCTGCTCGCCAAATTGAATCAAGCTGCGGCCATCGGCATGGAAGTCAGCAGCAAGACGCGTTTCTCAAACTCTGCGCAAAAAGACGAGCTGCTCCTGGCGATCGGGGAAGTCGACAAGCATCAAAAGACGCTTGCCAAATCCATCATAACCGCAGCCAAAACCGAGCCCGCTTTGCTCGAATCCCTCGTGAAGGAATTGAGCGAAAGCGAGAATGCAGTCGTTCAGTTTAACGATCTGCTGCATGTGCAGCTGATTAACAATGCGTTTATCATTGTGGAGCCGGAGAAGGTCCGAACGCTCTATGAGGCGGCCGTCACCGCCAGCGAGAACCTGTACGCGAAGGAGATGGGCCTGCTGGTCCAGCAGCTGGACCAGCGGATAGCGAAGTATCACGCGACCAAGACGTTCTCGCTCTGGACCGTAGTTATCGTCCTCCTGTTCATCGCTTATTTATTCTTCTCCTTTACCCTTTCCTTGCAGCGAAGCATCCGGCAATTAGGCGAGGTCTCGCAACAATTGGGCGAAGGCCGCTTAACGGTCAGAGTCCCCGTGGAGACGAAGGACGAATTCAGATATGTCATGAACGCCTTCAATGCGCTCGCCGATTCGTTCCTGCAGGTTGTACAAGAGGGCAGGCACGTTTCCAGAACGACCTTGTCCGCTTCCGAACAGTTACACGCGATCAGCACGTCAAGCACGGAGTTAACGAACAAGACTTCCCAGGCCTTCAAGGAAGTCGTGGCGGGGGCCGAAGTTCAAGTACAAGCCGCGCAAGAAACTTCCACTGCGATGAATGAAATGTCCGCCGGCGTGCAAAAAATCGCCGAATCCTCGTTCGTCGTTGCGGAGACGGCCGCTCACGCCGCCGAACAATCGGATAAAGGCCGCCTTGTTGTCGAAGACGCCATCCGGCAGATGAATCGGATTAAAGATAATGTGGCCGGCACGTCGGTGACGATCCGGCAGCTGGCGGAATTAACCCTTCAGATTGACCGCATTCTCAAAGTCATACGTGACATCTCCGAACAGACCCGGTTGTTGTCGTTGAACGCCTCCATTGAGGCGGCGCGTGCCGGAGAGCACGGCCGTGGCTTTCAGGTCGTCGCCCTGGAGGTGAAGAAGCTGGCCGACGGCTCCACCGAGGCAGCCAAGCAAATTGCCGGATTAGTCGCGGAAATTACGCGCAGCTGCCGTAACGCCGTCGACCGAACCGAGCAGGATGCCTCGGAAGTTGACAAAGGCGCCGTCGCGATGGGCAATGTGGGGACGATCTTCGCCATGCTCGTAGGCGCTGTCAGTCAAGTATCCGAGCAAATCCAGGAAGTGTCCGCCGTCGCCGAGCAAATGTCGGCCGGAACCGAGCAAGTATCCGCATCCATGGAGGAAACGGTCCGCATCTCCCGTCATTCCACCCGGCACCTCCAGCAAGTAGCCTCGGCCAATGAAGAGCAGTTGGCTTCGATGCATCGCATTTTCCGCTCGGCCGAAACGCTCCAAACGTCTTCTCAAGAACTGCAGCGCTTGCTGGATCGGTTTAGAATATAGGCTGCATACGAAGAACCTTAACCCTGCTGATGTTTCGCGGGGTTAAGGTTCTTTGCTGCCGCAGTAAATGGAGATACAAGCTAAACTTATCATTAGTCCAAAGGGGATTCGCACGCATGCCGGATATGACGGAGATTCATTACGCGGTGGCCGGCATCATCATCGGTGCCATGTAACATCGCCGGGGGCTTCTGTAAGCTGAAGGTGTCTGTTCCTTGACTGGCGAGGCGCCTTATCCGGATTGAACCGGCTACGAGGCAGCCTCGCTTAACGGCAATCTAACCGTCACCTCGGTGCCTTGGTACAGAACGCTCGCGATCTCGATTTCGCCGGCGAAATGGTCGATCAATTGCTTCGCCATGAACAAACCGATCCCTTGGCCGCTTTTTTCATGGTTCATTTTCTCATACTTGCGGAACAGCTTATGGGTCTGTTCTTCGCTCATCCCGATGCCTTGGTCGCGTATGACCAGCACGACTCGCTTCCCCTGAACACCGGCCTTGAACCAAACCGTGCCGCCCTCATGACTGTATTTAATCGCATTGCTCAGCAGATTGGAGATGATAAGCTTCAACCCGATCGCATTCCCGAGTATCGTCTCACCGCCGAGACTGCATTCGCTGTGCAGCGCGATAGCTTGCGTACGGGCTTTCGTTACCATCATAGGCAGCACCTCGCAAACGATAGGCGCTACCGCGATTTTCGATTTCACCCACAGCGATTCCGACGACAGCATCTGTTCCGTGTTGATAATATGCGTAATTTCATTATCGATAACGTCCACATAATCGATGATCGCCTGCAGCTTCGCTTGGGCGGACCGATCTTCTTCCCTGTTCTGCAGCAAGGTCGCGTAAGCTTTAATCACCGTCAAGGGATTGCGAACCTCGTGCGAGACGACGTGCGCAAACTCCAGCTTCTGCTTGTATAAATCGACTTCCGATTGCATTTGGGTATGTACGGCAAGCGAAGGGAACAGCACCGTTTTTCCTTTTTGGTTATAAAAGGTCGATTTCGCCAAGCTGGTATCGGTCATGACGTACTCATGGCTCTTCAGCATCTCGTTCTGCACGTTGGCCGGCACATGGCGCCCATCATACACGCACACTCCGAGAATCCCCCACTCGCTCAAGGACGTATCGCAATGACACTCATACTTCCGCAGCTGCTCCAGGATGTCCGCCTGGTCCTGCCAATAGACATGACCCCAAGACCGCACCGTAAGCAGGCGATTGACAAAGGGCTGGAACAACTCTTCCAGGCTTTCCAAGATCAGCTTTACATGAAACGCCCCGTACTTGCCGTAAAACTCCCGGTGATCGAAAAAATGGATATGCTCGAACTCCTTCTCTTCGATCACATCGGTTAAACGCTCGTAGATGAGCCGCTGGTTGTCGAGACTATCGATAAGCACGATTTCCTGCCCTTGCCGAAGTCCGGTACGAACAAACGCCACGGCATTGCTCAGGTAGCCCTCATAAGATTCGTAAAAATATAGGATGTGCGCCCCATTCGAAACGTCAATTTGGTCCGTTAATGAAATCGATGCCATCGCCATCTTACACACTCCCGCCTGCCGCTAGTCCACAAGTTAATGGTGTTGATTTCTTACATTCGACGTTACAAATAATTATCCTTTATCTGGATGGGACTGATTCTGGGCTTGTCCCCGTTCCCGCGTATAGTAAGCCTCGATCTTCTTGCTGGCCCATAACGAAGCGCCGATAAACAGCAGCACGTAGACGATTTGCGCCGGATTGCGGATATACCGCTCCAGGTCGTAACCGATATAGGAAACGTAGAACACCATAATGGCTTTGCCGAACAGGATCGCGATCAAGAACGAACGCAGCCGCATTCCTGCAAGGCCGGCCGCCATATTAACGACCACGAAGGGGCCTACGGGAAACAAACTTAACAGAAACACATAACCGAACGCGTTCCGGCGAACCCATCTCATGCTTCGCTCCACCTTCGGGCGGCGGGCCCACTTCTCCAGGTATGGATGTCCGGAGATTCGGCGCACGAGCTGGAAAGTCACCAGGCAGCCGCTCACCATGCCGAGCCAGGAATAGAAGAAGCCGAGCCATAATCCGTACACCGCAGCGTTCACGCCAACAATGACGATCGTAGGCAAGGGCGGGATGAAAGATTTCAGGAAGGTCAAAAGTATACCGGGGAGAGGCCCCAGGCTACGGTAACGTTCCAGCAAATCTTTGAGGTTATCCTCGGTCAAATAAGAGATCATATCCCAGGCTCCTTTTCAAGAACTCGTTAAAAAATGCGTTATTTTATTATACGTTGAACCGGATCGAATTGAATAGCGGGAAAAAAAATACGATGGCGAGTAAAAAAAAGCCTGACCCAGTTAACGGTCAAAGCTTTTATGAACGGAGCCGGAAGCGATCATCGCCCAATTTTCACGAAAATCTGTATGTCTGTGGATATGTTGATATCGACATGAAAACTTATGCACAGCAAGCGATTGCCGCTTGTGGGCTTTGTGTATAACCCTGTGGATAAACATCGTTGTCAGCACGGTATCCCTCCCGAGTCCGCCGGCCCGGATAAGCTCATCGAATCAGGAATCCCGATCATCAACAACGCCAATAAGCGAGGTTAAATGAACGGCTTAATACTGGAAATAAGCCACTTTCATCTCGGTATAAAATTCTTTGTTCGAGCTTCCGATCGAGTACGCGCCGAAGCCGGATTGCTTCACGCCCCCAAACGGCATATGGGCCGCGCTTGCCGTGCCATGATTGATATGCACCATGCCGCTTTCCACCGAAATGATGACAATCGGGGATTTCAGCCCCTCCAGAACGGGCTGCCTGCAATTGTAAGCATGGTAATTTCTCTTCCCATATATCCATAACTTTGGTTATAATTTCTTAAGTGCTCACAATACGTTCACAGGAGATGGTTCGATGGAACTAGCGTTTCACTTTAGCAGATGGCTACATATTGTTGCGGGTTTTTTGGCGTTACTCTTATTTTGGATCCCGATTGTCACGAAGAAGGGCGGAAAGACGCATAATCGGATCGGCTGGATTTATGTATACGCGATGACCATCGTCTCCATTAGCGCTTTGTATATGGGGATTTTTCGCATTTTCCTGGACCCGGCCAGCGATCAGGACCGCATCTCCTTCTCATGGTTCTTAATCTTTATCTCGATCCTGAGCGGAGCCAGCGCCTGGTACGGCATTCGGGTGCTTCGCTTTAAACGGCGGCAGGAGAAGCACCGCAACGTATGGGATTTGATGTTCCCTATCCTGTTATTGCTCTCCGGAGCCGGCATCAGTATTTACGGGTTTACAATTGCTTTCCCCTTGCTGCAATACTTCCCGCTCCTCGGGGTTTTCCTCGGCGTAACCCATCTTCTGTATTGGTTAAAGGCGCCCCGATTAAAAATGCATTGGGTCATGGAGCATATTGCCGGCATGCTCACCTGTTGTATCGCGACCATTACGGCCTTCACCGTATTCGGCGCTCCCAAGCTGCTGCAAATCCAATCCGTCAGCACCATCCTGTGGTTTATACCGACGATCGTTATCGTTCCTTTACTGATCGGGTTCTCCAATTACTATAAGAAGAAGTACAATCCGCCGAAGAACCGGGCCACCCTTGAACGGTAGCAACGCCCCCGTCACGGATAACCATTCCGGGCCGTTCCACACGAAAGCGCGCTGACCTCAAACGGTCAGCGCGCTCGCTCCTAAAGCTGTATGGCTGTCCTTACACAATATCGAGAGGAACTTTTCTGGAGGGCTTGGGAAAGACGGCATCCAGTCTTTGCAAGTCTTCTTCCGTTAACTGAACGAGGCCTGCCGCCGCATTCTCAAGCACATGCTCTTCCGTCGATGCCTTAGGTATGGCTATCGCATCTCCGTTTCGGATACACCATGCCAAGAGAAGCTGCAGCGGCTTGATATGATGCCGATCGGCGATGTCCTTGACCACTTCGTTCTCCACCAGCCCTTTTCTTAAAGATCCCGCCTGTGCCATAGGACAGTAGGCCATGATCGGCATACGGTGTTCTCTTTGCCAAGGCAGCAAATCATATTCAATGCCGCGGGAACCAAGGTGATAGAGTACTTGATTCGTTACACAATGCGAACCTTTAGCCAACGCGGACAGCTCTTTCATATCGGCCGTATCGAGGTTCGAGACGCCCCATCTCCGTATTTTTCCCGCTTCAACCAGTCTTTCCATGCCTTCTATCGTTTCGCTTAAAGGAACGCTGCCTCTCCAGTGAAGCAGGTACAGGTCGAGGCGGTCCGTCTTTAATCGTTTCAGGCTGTCTTCACAGCTTTTGGCTATTCGGCCCCGTCCGGCATTATGCGGATACACCTTGGAAACCAGAAATACGCGATCCCTTATGCCTTCGATCGCTTCCCCGACCAGCGACTCGGATCTTCCGTCACCATACATTTCCGCGGTATCGATCAAGCTCATGCCAAGCTCCACACCGAGTCTTAAGGTTTTCATTTCTTCCTGCCTTTTGGAAGGCTCGTCTCCGATAAACCAAGTGCCTTGACCGAGTCTGGGCAATACGGTTCCGTCCGGAAGCGTAACGGTACGCCCGGCGTTCGCACTTTTTATATTTTCGATTTGTTCCCGGCTGATTTTAGCCACAGGCTCCATCTCCCTCATCTGTTCATTTGCGGTATTTTTCCCCTAAGGCGGCATCCTAAACCTTCCCTCTCCAGCCAATCACGATCTTATTTCACCAAATCGAGCCATCGACACCCGGACTTCACTCCCCTTGGTTGTAAGCATCGGATTCGTAAACAGAACCCATCGCCCTAAACGTATTTTACAATAACCAAGGCCCGGATGCCGGTAAATCTTGGTGGATCCATGTACGCCGGGCCGGTATCCAGAAATACCGGAATTCATGCAAAAAAGGAGCCCGAACCGAGTACCTTCGGCCGAACCCCTTGTCTGATCGATTTGCCAACGCTCCACTAGCCGGTTAAGCATGGATGGTGGGCTGCATACATGCCAGCATCGGCTGATGAACGAAGCCATTGCTCGCGACGATGTTTTTCGTGAATAAATCGAAGGGGCGACCTGCCGTATCCGTCACGGTCCCTCCCGCCTCCTGAATGAGAATAACCCCTGCTGCCGTATCCCACACGTTCAGCCCGTATTCCCAGTAGGCTCCGAGCTTGCCCGATGCGACATAAGCCAATTGCAGGGCCGCTGACCCTAATGACCGGATAGACCTGCATTTCCCGCTCAATTCACCCAGACATTCCACGCCCACGGCTCTTGCCCGCTCATCCGTCGGAAAGCCGGTGCCAAGTAAAGTTTGTTCCAACCGGTCCACGTTCGACACCGATATGCGTTTCCCGTTCACGAATGCGCCCTGCCCCTTCGCGGCCCAATACATTTCGTCCGAGCAGGGGTCATAGATGACGCCTGCCGTCAGCTCCCCCCGGCAAGCTAAAGCGATGGACACCGTAAACCCCGGCATGTTATGGACAAAGTTGCTGGTGCCGTCGATCGGGTCGACAATCCATAGGAACGGCTCAGCCGACGCTTGCTCCAGCCTGCCAACGAATCGCTCGCCGCTGCCGAACGACTCTTCCTCCCCCAAGAAGGTATGCTCGGGATATTGTTCCTCAATGCGCTGCCGGATCATCAGCTCGGAAGCCCGATCAATTTCCGTGACAAGGTCAAAGCTTGAGCTTTTCTCATCCGTCACATAGGAAGTCCCTAAACGGGATTTGATCATGGCTCCGGCATCCCTGGCAATCCGCTTGGCGATCTCCAAATGGTTCAAATAGAACCTCCTCTTTTCTGGATCAAAATTGATCTCCTCCCTACTCCTGACCCGGCGGCAGCAGAGTAATGGATTGGCCCGACAGCCCAAGCCGGATCAGATCTCCCGCGCTTTTCGGCTCATGTAAATGATGCATGTAATCGACAACAACCACGGTTTGCCCGCCTAACGCGACTTCATATTCGACGTAAGGCCCAAGGTAAATCGCCCGTTCCACCGTGCCCTGGAACTTGCCTTCGGGATCGATGCTCCAAAATTCAGGCCGGATGACGCAATCGACCCGTTCCCCCGCTTTGACCTCAAAGATCGGGTCCTTCGGAATGACCAGTCTTTGACCCAGCAAGTTCAACCCGATATGGCGGGAGTCCGATTGCTCGACGATCGCCTTGAGGAAATTCGCCTTGCCCATAAAGTTGGCCACGAATTGATTGCAGGGTCTCATATAAATTTTCCGGGGCGATCCGATCTGCTGGATCTCGCCTTTGTTCATGATCACGACTTTATCCGAGATGGCCATCGCTTCCGCCTGATCGTGCGTGACGTAGAGGCTCGTGATGCCGAGGCGCTGCTGGATTTTGCGCAGTTCATCGCGCATATATTCGCGGAGCTTGGCGTCCAGATTGGACAGCGGCTCGTCGAATAACAGCACCTTCGGTTCGGTAACGACTGCCCGCGCCAGCGCCACGCGCTGCTGCTGTCCGCCGGACAGCAGCGAAGGCAGGCGGTCTTTCATTTTGTCCAAGTGCATCAAGGCCAGCACCTTGTCTACCCGTTCTTTGACCTGTGACTTCGGAATCGGCTTAATGCTCAAGCCGTATGCGACATTGTCATATACGGTCATGTGGGGAAACAACGCGTAGCTCTGGAAGACCATGCCCACATCGCGCTTATTCGGCGGCAAATGGGTAATGGTCTGCCCATTGATCGAAATCTCTCCCGCTGTAGGCGTCTCAAATCCGGCCAGCATCCGCAGCGTCGTCGTCTTGCCGCAGCCTGACGGGCCAAGCAGCGTTACGAGCTGTCCCGGTTCGATATCCAGCGACACCTTGTTGACGGCATAGACCGGTTCTTCGCCCGAATGGCCGGGAAACTGCTTGACGATCCCGGCAAATGTTACTTTGGATGATGGAACGGTTTCCACGATTGCGCGCATATCAGAAGGCCCTCCTCTTCTTCGACCCGAGTTGATTGACCAGCAGTTGCAAGATACCGAGAGCCGCCATGACGATAACGATCAGGATGACGCAATAAGCGGCGGCCACCCCCAAGCGGCTCCCTTCGACTTGAGAGAGGATTGTGACCGTCATCAGGTTCCAATTGACAGAGACGAGAAAAATGATGGCGCTGATCGAAGTCATCGATTTCACGAACGAATATACGAGGGCGGAAAACAAGGCCGGACGCATCAGCGGCAGCGCTATTCTCCGGAACGTCGTGTAACTGTTCGCGCCCAGGATGGCCGATGCCTCTTCGATCGACGGGTCCACTTGGCGGAGACTGTTCGTGCCTCCCTCTATGCCGACCGGCATATTGCGGAACGTCAAGCATATGATGATGATCGCGGCCGTACCGGTCAGCAGCAGCGGCTTTTCATTGAATGCCAGGATATACCCGATCCCAACGACGGTGCCGGGTACGGCAAAGGTGAGCATGGAGCTGATTTCCATCCACTTTTTGCCGATAAACTTTTTGCGGATGATTAGAAAAGCGATGATCATGCCAAGCAGGGCCGTAATCGGCGTGGAAATGACCGAAAGCAGCAGCGAGTTCGTAATCGAATCAAAACCGCGGGAGAGCACGTATTTGAAGTTGTCCAGCGTCATCGAATGGTTGATTCCCCATATCTTGACAAAGGCGCCCCAGACGACGGTCCCGTAAAAGACGAGGATTGCGCCGGTGATCAGCCCGCAAAAAGCGAACAGCGGCCAGACAATATAGTTCTCCCGAATCGGCATTTCCGTATGGGACGGTTTGCCGGTTACGGTTACATACGATTTTTTGCTGATCCAATATTTTTGGAGGAAATACGTCGTCATGGCCGGAAACAGAATGGCGACCGCCATAATGGCCCCCCCGCGCAAATCGTACATCCCGGTAATTTGCAGATAAGCTTCCACCGCGAGGGTGGAATAATCGCCCGCGATCACCATCGGATTGCCGAAATCCTCGATGGACTTGATGAATACGAGCAGCAGCGAGCTGAAAATTCCGGGAATGGCCAAGGGCAGCGTTATCGTTGTAAATACTTTCAGGCGGGAAGCGCCCAGATTCAATGCAGCATTCTCCACCGCCGTATCGATGGACTCCAGAATGCCCTTTAAATTCAAGTAAGCAATCGGGAAGAAGGACAACGTCTGGATGACAATCAAGCTGGTCAAGCCATACACGTTCGAGCCCTGCCACCCGAACAAGCCGCTCGTGATGAGGCCGTTACGCCCGAACAAAAGGATCACCGACAGCGCAATGACAAATGGCGGCGAAATGATCGGCAGCAGCGCGACCAGATGAAAGAAAGACTTGCCTTTCATGCTGGTTCGGGTGTTGGCATAGGCGAATACGAATCCGATGACAGAGCTGGTCAGCGCCGCGATGATGCCCAATTGCATGCTGTTCCAAAAGGACCGCAGGAATGAACGGCTTCCCAGCGTTTTCGCTACGGTCGTAAAGTCCAGCCCTTTATCGCTGACCAAGGTTATTTTGAACACCTGATAAATGGGATACACGGCAAAAAGAAACAGGGAAACGAAAATAAGAATGATGAGGCCCAGCAACCAGGGCTCTTTCCACATTTGCTGCAGGATTGACGTAAGTTTCGAAGTGGTTGATGCCCTGTTCAAGTTTGCGGCTGGTTCCAACTTAGCCAAATGGCCTTCCCCCTTTCCTTAAGAGAGGCTGCTGCAAGCCTCCCTCTATTTTGCCGCATCCGCACCTTTGATTTTTTCATTAAACTTCGTTACAAGGTCCTTCCGTTGTTGTCCCGCCCAGACAGCGTCATAATTGACCACTTTCAGCTCGCTTATTGTCGTCAGGCCGTCGGAAGTTTTGGCTTCGGGATTTACAGGCAGGCGGAACGTTTTGTATGTCTCGTACAAGCCTTGCGCTTCTTTGCTGATCGCCCAGTCGATGAACTTCTTCGCGTTGTCCAACTCGTCAGCCGGCCCGCCTTTGATCAACGCCGCAGCCCCGACTTCATAACCGGTTCCTTCTTTGGGGAACACAAGCGTGATCGGGTAACCTTCCGACTTGGGTTTCAAAATGTCATGCGAGAAGGAAATGCCCACGGCCGCTTCGCCTAATCCCGCCTGCTTCGCCGGCGCCGATCCCGACTTCGTATACTGCAGGACATTCGCATCCAGCTTCTTCAAGTAATCGAAGGCTTTCTCCTCGCCCATCAACTGAACCAGCGAGGCCACTACGGTATAGGCCGTGCCGGAGGAACCGGGATGCGAAATGGAAATGTTCTTCTTGAATTCCGGCTTCAGCAGATCCTCCCACGATTCAGGCGCTTTCACGTTGTTCTTCTTGAGCCATTCCGTATTGACGGCAAACCCGAGAGGACCGACATAGAGCGGCGTCCATAATCCGTCTTTGTCCAAGTATTCCTTCGGCAGCTTATCGATGCCTTGCGGTGTGTATTTATCGAGCAGTCCTTCCTTGGAGGCCGCGACGAAGGTGTCGGATGGGCCGCCATACCAAACGCTGGCCTGCGGGTTATTTTTCTCCGCCTGCAAACGGGCTAGCGTCTCTCCTGCCGACAAACGGACGAATTTGACTTTAATTCCGCTCGCTTTCTCAAATTCGTTAGCATAATTAATGGCTTCCTCTTCGGGATAAGCCGTATACATCGTCAATTGCTTCGACGATTTCGCTGCCGGCTGCTTCGCTTCCTCAGACGCCTTCTGCCCGCTGCCGCCGGCGGCCGGTTGATCCGCCGTAGATGAACCGCAAGCTGTCATCCCGAGTACAGCAAGCGTCAATGCGGTAAGCTGGACAGCCTTGAATCTTTTTTTCATAGGTGAAGCCTCCCCTGATTTAGGTTTATGTTGTAAGCTATTAAGCTTCTTTCTCCATAAGCATCAATTTGTGTATGACCGCATGGATGGCATGATTCTCATGATGCACCGTCAGTTCATCGGCCGCTTCTTTCAACGGCTGGCTGGCATTCTCCACCGCTATGCCGCGGTCCGCTTGTTGCAGCATCGTGATGTCGTTGCCATTGTCACCAACCGCAATCGTATGCAAGCCTTCAATCCTCAGCATGTGCACCAGTTCCCTAAGCGCGGCACCTTTGGTCGCGCCTTCCGGCAGCAGCTCTAAATAGTTGGCTTCCGAATAAACCATTTCGCAGCGGATTCCGCTTGTCGTGATCAGCGATTCGAATTGCTCCAGTTTATCCCTCGGTGCGATAAATAAGATCTTCGTGATCGGATCATCGATCCAATCCTCCCTCATGTCTTTGCATCTTACGCCGTCTTTGCGTTCATGCATCTCCAGAACCTCATTGCGCACCGGTGCAAACACGTCGCTCTCGCGGTACACAAGAATGGCCGACTCGTCGCACAAACTGGAAATAAAGCGCTTCCAAATTTCCTTGGGAATAACGAGCCGCTTCTCATAAAGAACCTTCCCGGTGACAGGCGAATAAATCTTGGCGCCATTGTAGAGAATGACGGGAAGGTCAATCTCGAGCCGGCGAATATAGGGGAGGACCGCCGACTCCATTCGGCCGGTGGCCAATGTAAACAAGCCTCCCCTGGCTTTGAACTCCTTAATCGCCCTTGCATTTTCTTCGCTTACGTTCTGCGAACGGTCCAGCAATGTGCCATCCATATCGGTTACGATCAACACTTTGTTCAAGGGGTCAGCCTCGCTTTGCAAGTTCGTCGAATAACAAGTCTGGCTTCCATCAATTCCGATTCGGGCGTGTACTCTTTATCCGCTATCATTTGGAGCAGCAGCTGCGCCGCCCTTCTTCCCATCTCTCTGCGCGGCTGTTCCATCGTCGTCAATTGAATCCAGTACAGTCCGGCATACTCCAGGTTGTCGAATCCGATGACGGACACCTTCTCGGGAACCGGAATATCATGCATCGCCAACCATTCCAGAGCGCCAATCCCGAGCAAATCGTTCGCTGCGAAGACAGCGGTCAAGTCCGGATTGTGCCCGAACAGCTTGCCCATCGCTTCCCGTCCGCTTTCAATCGTGCGGCCTCCGAAGATCATATGGCCCGCTTCCGGCGTCAGCCCGTTCTTGCGCATGACATCCGTATATCCGCGCAGTCTTTCATTACCGATGAAAGAGCTTTGGGGCATTCCGATAAAGCCGATTTGCCGATGTCCGAGTTCAATCAAATAATTCATCGAAACCGTCGCCGCCTGGTAATGGTCTACGTCTACATACGGAATAGACAGGCCTTCCGGAGGTCTCCTTCTCAAGAACACAATCGGTATTTCCAGACTCGACAACAGTTCAATAAATTCATCATCCAGGAAGTCAGGGGTCAGAATGAGTCCGTCGAATTGTCTTTCGATGGCGCTTTGAAGAAATTGTTTCTCCTTCTCCGAGTTCCGGTTCCCATTCCCGAATACAACCTGATACCCCTGTTCAAACAACGTCTCTTCCACGGCATTGGACAGGCTCGTAGGGAACGGATCGGACAGATCGGGGACCATTAACCCTATCGTGAACGTTTTTTTCTGAATCAGGCCTTTGGCGAGCGCATTGGGCCGGTAATTAAAATAACGGATCGCCTCCATAACCTGCAGCTTGGTTTCTTGGCGTACATCGGGATGATTGTTCATCGCTCTGGAAACTGTAGAAACTGAAACACCCAAATGTTTTGCTATATCCTTGATGTTAGCCAAAATCGTACCTCCATCTATGAATCCAGCCTGCAAACGTTACCGGAAACGTTTCCGGTAACGTTTGTTATTATCATACACCATTATTAAAGCGTTTACAATATGGATTAGGAAATTTTTCCACAGCAAAAAACACAGACCCGAAGCCTGTGTTTTCGCACTTTATAAAGACAAGACTTTCTGAAGCATCGTTCCCGACTGCTTGTAATTGGAATGCCACGACAGCGCCTTTTCCAGCACATGCGGAGTTTGTCCTCCCCGCGTAAGGGCTTCCTTATAATAGTCCAGTAAGGCTTCGCGGTACAGCGGATGGGCGCAGCGATCGATAATAAGCTCCGCACGCTCTCTCGGCGCCAGTCCGCGCAAATCGGCGTAGCCTTGCTCGGTGACGACCACATCCACATCGTGCTCCGTATGGTCCACATGGGACACAAAGGGCACGATACTCGAGATGTTCCCGTCTTTGGCGATCGATTTCGTGACGAACACCGAGATACGGGCGTTTCGCGCAAAGTCTCCCGAGCCCCCGATGCCGTTCATCATTTGCGTCCCCAGCACATGGGTGGAATTCACGTTGCCGTATATATCGAATTCCAACGCCGTATTGATGGCGATCAGACCCATGCGGCGAATGACCTCCGGATGATTGGACAGCTCCTGCGGTCTTAGGATGAGCCGGTCCCGGTATTTCTCGAGATTCGGGAACACTTGCTCCATCTTCGGAGCCGAGAGCGTAATCGAACAACAGGAGGCAAACCGGACTTTGCCCGCATCCATTAAATCGAACACGGCGTCCTGCAATACTTCGGAATATACCTCCAGATCCGTGAATTCCGATTGCAGCAAACCATGAAAAACCGCATTGGAAACCGATCCGATCCCTGACTGGAGAGGAGCCAGCCGGTTCGTTAATCGTCCCGCGCGGACTTCCTGACGCAGAAACGCGATTAAATGCCGGGCGATTGTTTCCGTGTCCTTGTCCGGCGCTGTGATGGTTGAAGGGGAATCGGTCTGGTTCGTAAACACAATCCCCCGGACTTTACTCATGTCGACGGGTATGCCCAAGGTCCCGATCCGGTCATCCGGCCTGGAGATGGGAATGGGGGTACGCTCCCCTTGTTTACCCGGTTCGTACAAATCATGAAGTCCTTCCAGCGACTGCGGTTGCGCCAGGTTGATTTCGACAATAATGGAACGCGCGTGCTGCGCGAACACCATCGAGTTGCCTACGGATGTCGTCGGGATAATCATGCCGTCTTCCGTTATCGCAATCGCTTCCACGATGGCGAAATCAATGGGCTCCAGCACCTGAGCGCGCACCATTTCCGACGTTTTGGATAAATGCTGATCTATGAAATAAAACTCGCCTTGATTGATTTTCCGCCTCATCGTCGGATCCGCTTGAAAAGGAAGACGTTTATGGAGCAAGCCGACTTCGGCAAATAACTTGTCGATATCCGATCCAAGAGAAGCTCCCGTATATACATTAACTTTAAGCTTTTCACTTTTTGCACGCTCCGCTAACGCCATGGGAACCGCTTTTGCATCTCCGGCCCGCGTAAATCCGCTTAATCCCAAGGTCATTCCGTTTTTAATCCAGGAAGCGGCTTCTTCTGCAGAAACGACCTTCTCGTGGAGACGTTGATTTCGAATGCGATTGAAAACGTTTTCCAAAGGGTTTTCCCCCATTCATATGTCGTTTAGCCACATTTTAACCGATGATCGGCCGCGGAGAGGCATTTTCGGATGAAATAGGGAAAAAATCGGACAGAACACGTATATGGACGAACGAAACCGTAAAAGTCCATTAGAAACCGAGCAGCTTCCGGAAATAGCGGATATACGATTGACTGACCGTGATCTTGGTCCCGTTCCTCATGATTAACACAAGCGTGGAGTGCGTATCCGGGTAGATTTCCTTAATGTGGTTTACATTCACGATAAAGGAACGGTGGCAGCGCACAAAATAGTCTCTCGGCAGCAGAAAGTCAAATTCATTTAGCGTGTATTTATGGGTGCCGGAAAGCTTCTCGGTGACGACGTACGTTTTGCGGTCGCTTGCTTCCAGATACAGCACTTCCGGGAAAGGAACCGGAACCCACCCGTCCTGATACTTCACGGTGACAACGGATTGTCCCGTCGTCAGGGTAGGGAAAATCGCAGACACGCACCCCTCGAGCTTGCCTTCATGGATCAAGGGGACCGCCATGCCGTAATAAGGGACTCCGAATATGTCACGGTCAATGAACTCGGATACTTTTTGTTTGCCTGTCAATGCTTTATGCGTAATCGTCCCTTCCTTAATGGGATCGCCGGGCTTAATTTTCAGATCGATCCTTTTGCTGGGCCTGTAATAGATGTACTCCTTAGTATTGGCAACAACAATCGAGGTTTCGTCCGAGAACAATTCCCCAATCGCATTAAAGATGGACTCCATTGTAAAATGCTCCATATCCCGCACCTTCTTCGAAATAATCATTCCTTTACGCAAAGCTTATTTCGATGCAAACCAGGAATATCCTTCTAGCACGCCCGAATCGGACGCCGGGCAAGCTTGAATTACTTTTGTCTGACCCAAGTAACGATAGATAAAAGAATCGACAGGCACACAAGCAAGGCCGGAAGGTCTCATTGCTCATGCACTGGTCTTGTTCTCTCCCTTCGTCGTATCGATGTCAAGGATGTCCAATAAAAAGACGAAGATCGGAATACCGACGATCAAGCCCCAGATTCCCAGGTAATGCTCGGAGAAAATCAGAACGATAAACGTATAGAACATAGGGAGGTTCATTTTCGAAGACATCAGCTTCGGGTTTAAGAAGTAACCCTCCAGGAAATGGAGCACCGCGATCATCGAGAGCACATAGATCAGCATCAGATGCCCGCCGATATTATACCCGATAATACATAAAGGAAGTAATGAAATGAGAAAGCCCGCCACGGGAATTAAACTAAGCAGGAAGATCATGATCGACAGCGCAAACAAATAAGGAAAGCCTAGAATCCATAATCCGATCACCGTAAATATCGTATTGAATATCGCAATAAGAAATTGCGCCTCGATGACTTTCCCGAATGACAAAATGAATTTCTTGCCGAAATACTCAAGCTCTTCATACAGCCAAGAAATTTTGCTTTCTTTCAGCCTGGAAGTAAAGGCGATGATCCTGTTTTTCTCAAGAATGAAGACAAGGCTTAAAATGATCGCCAGCACGAAGGTCGTTCCCCAATTGCTGATTCTTAGAATGTATTCGAAGCCTTGTTTGACATAAGCTTGCAAATTCAAGTCTTTCAATGTTTTGTACACATATTGGGAAACTTCATCTTGGGGGACGGGCATATTCGTTAAGCCGATCAACATATCTTTGACCTGTTTGATTTGAACAAAGACCTTCGGCAAATAGTTAATGATCGCAAACACTACGATGGTGACCAAAGCCAGATAAAGCAAAATAATAATGAACTTGCTGTTGATGGCGATGTATTTGCTTAGTTTTCTCGTTAGCATATGTTGCAGACTGTTCATGATGTAAGCTATTAAGAACGTTAACAAAACCAGGTTGAGCATATCCCTTATACTAAATAACAGTACAACGATCAGGGTCAGAATGAAAAATCTTCGTACCGTTAATGTTTCAAAAAAACGCTTAATACTTTCCATCGGTTCATCTCCATTCAAGTAGGCCGCTAATGCGCTCTTTTCTTAGTCTACAGCAATGAAAATGATTATAGCAATGAAATAAACCGAATATAGCGAAAAGAGCGCCCGTTAAGGCACTCTCTTCATGTACGAATGAACAAATCGTCCTAGGAAACACCCAGGTAGGCTTTGGCCACTTCCCGGTTGCCCCGTAATTCTTTGGCTGTTCCGCTCATGGCAATATGGCCGTTCTCCAGTACATAACCGCGGTCGGCAACCGACAGCGCCTTATTGGCCATCTGCTCAACCAAAATAATCGTCATTCCTTCTTGCTTCAAGCCCTTGATGATATCGAAAATTTCATTGACGATAATGGGCGCCAATCCGAGCGAAGGTTCATCCAGCAGCAGCAGCTTGGGCTTGCCGATTAAAGCGCGCGAGATCACCATCATCTGCTGCTCGCCGCCGCTTAACGTTCCCGCCAATTGGTCGATGCGTTCTTTCAGACGGGGAAACCGGAAAAATATATGTTCGAGCTCGCGGTCGAATTCTTTCTGGTTCACCCGTCCCACCCGTTTTTTCAAACCTAAGCGAAGATTTTCATAAACGGTCATACTGCTGAATACTTCTCTTCCTTCGGGTACCAGGGAAATGCCCATGTTTACCGTTTTATGAGCCGTTATATACGTGATATCCTGGTTCGAATACGAAATTTGTCCCGATCGGGGCTTCACCATCCCGAGGATAGCGCTCAACAGCGTCGTCTTGCCCGCTCCGTTGGAACCAATGACGGCGACGACTTCCCCTTCATTTACTTCGAGACTTACTCCCTTCAGCGCATGAACGCCCCCATAATACATATGAAGATCAGAGACTGTCAGCATGTTCCGTCTCCTCCTCTCCGAGATAAGCCTTAATGACATTGGGATCATCCTGAACTTCGTCCGCTTTACCTTCCGCGATCTTTCTTCCGTAATCGATCACGGTCACTTTATCCGAGATGCGCGACACGAAATCCATATGATGTTCAATGAGGATGATCGTCAAGCCGGCTTCTTTCAGCTTGCGAATGACATGCTCAAGCTCAACAATTTCTCCCGACGTCAAGCCGGCGGCCGGTTCATCCAACAGCAGCAGCGACGGTTTGGCCGCCAACGCTCTGGCAATTTCGACGACGCGCTGGTGCCCGTACGCCAGATTGGCCGCTTTGATGTGGCGCAGTCCCTTATATCCCGCCAGATCCAGGTAGGCGTGCGCCAGATCAGCGATCCGCTGCTCCTGTCTGCGCATGCCGCCGGAGCGGAACAAGGCCGAAAACAAATGTTGTTTGTGGGATTGGGCCACGCCGATCATGATATTTTCAAGAACCGTCAACTCGCCAAACAACCGAGTGTGCTGGAACGTCCGGGCAATGCCTTGGTGCAGCATCTCTTGGGGAGTAGATCCGTCAATTTTTTTCCCGTTTAAATAAATATCGCCGGAGGTCGGCGTATAGAAACCGGATATCATATTAATAACGGTGCTCTTGCCGGCTCCATTGGGCCCAATAAGCGACAACACCGTCGAGGACT
The DNA here is from genome assembly GCF_016586185.1 of Paenibacillus sp. EPM92. NCBI lineage: Bacteria > Bacillati > Bacillota > Bacilli > Caryophanales > Paenibacillaceae > Paenibacillus > Paenibacillus sp. EPM92. Next base: position 5,955 of record NZ_BCPS01000032.1, on the reverse strand, counting down.
GAACCTCCAATGAAAGATCTTTAATGACATGAAGCCCGCCAAATTGTTTGTTGAGATTGTTAATGCTGAGCAGCGTTCCGGAAGCGGTATTGGCATTGACGTTCAGCAGTTGCTCGAGCGGTATGGCGTCATAAGCAGCCCGATTTTCCTTGGGCGTTTTTTTCTTTTCCAAATAATCAATGATCGTACCCGATATGCCCTTAGGCAAAAAGTAAAGGACCACAAACATTAATAACCCGTAAACCGCAAGCCGCAAATGGTCGAAGTTCAGAACCTCCGGAAGCAGCACGATAATGAACGAACCGAGAACAGGCCCCCATACGGTGCCGGCGCCTCCCAAAATAATGATCAACACCAATTGAATCGAAGTATGAAAGCCAAAAATATCAGGACTGATGAAGCTGTTCGCATGCGCGTAGATGGCCCCGGCCAAACCGGCAAATACCGCGCTGATGGCGAACCCTACATATTGATAGTAGAACGGCTTGATGCCAAGCGATTCCGCCGCAATCACGTTTTGTTTAATAGCCAGCAGGCTTCTTCCCCATACGGAACGTCTAAAGTTATAGACCAGCACCATCGCGACGACGGCAACGATCAATACTAAATAATACACCTGCGTTAACCCGAATTGATAAGCGCCGATGGCCGGTTTTGCTATGCCCGATATGCCTAACGGACCGCCGGAAAAGGATTCCCACCGGATCAATATTTCATCGATGATGACGCCAAAAGCGATGGTGATCATGGACAGATAAACTCCGCCCGCGCGAATGGTCGGTATCGCAAGAATACTGCCCAGTATCAGACTGACCACAATGCCGATCATCGCCGTAATCCAGAACGGGGTTCCGAAGTGTGTGTTGAAAAAGGCGGCCGAATAAGCCCCGGCGGCCATCAATCCGGCATGGCCGATCGAAACAATGCCCGAATATCCGACTATGATATTCATCCCTATGCTGATAATGGCGAAAACGCCCACCGTATAAAGAAGGTTCACATAATAACTGCTCAGAAAAAGAGGGGCTACGGCCAACAGAGCGAACAACAAGCCGATGGCAACGTTCTTTCCTGACAAGGCCCGCCTGTTATCCAGTTCAATTTGCAGGTTTGCTTCCACATTACATCCCTCTCTTCCTAAACTTTGACCACAGTCCGCGTGCCGAACAATCCCGTAGGTTTAACAAACAGAATCAAAATCACCAACAGGTAAATAATCATCTCCCGGAAATTGGGGGAGACATAGGTGGCAACCAGCAATTCCGAGATGCCCAGTCCCAGTCCCGTAAGGACGATTCCCTTGGCGCTGTTTAGTCCGGAAACCATCGCTACGGCAATGGCCTTTAACCCGAGCGGCAGTCCCACCGCGACGGAAACGGCATAAATCGTAGACATCATGCCCCCGCCGAGTCCGGCCAGAATCCCGCTGAGAATGTAGGCGATGGCCACGATGTAGTTGCTGTTGATCCCCATCAAATTGATGGCTGTATGATTATCGGCCGTAGCTCTCAGCCATAATCCCCAATGGGATTTGAGATAGAAGAAGGTAAGGAAAATAAGAAAAACGCCGACCACCGGAATTAAAATCAATTCCTTCCAATACACGCCGGCCCCGAGCACGCGCACGATGTCTTCGCCGACAGGAGAAGCGACAACATGCTCGTTCGGCCCCCATATGAAATGGGCGACATCCTGAATGATAATGCCGATGGCCAAGGTGCTGAGCACCCAGTTCACAGATGCGGTATCTTTGGCAAACTTTCGAATGGCAAAACGCTCGATAATAATGCCTAGCAAGCCGACAACGATTCCGGCCAACAAGAAAGATAGATAGAAAGGAACGTGCATTATTTCAACGAAGGCATACGTTAACATGCCGCCTAACATGACCAACTGACCTTGTGACATATTTACGGTTCCATTCACAACGAACGTCAAGCTGTATCCCAAAGCAATGAGCGCATACAAGCTGCCTATCGCCAATCCGCTTAACAGCACCTGCACCAGCGTCGCCGCTGCCCCTTCCATCATGGCTGTGTTCCCCCTTTTCGGACATTCACTTATCCACTTGGCTAAGGAGGCGGGACAGGCCCGCCCCCTTATCATGCCAAGCGTTATTGTTTATCGGATTTCACGATAACTCCGTCTTTCCACATATTCATCACGTAGGAGTTGATATCGATCGCATCGTGATTGTCTTTGCTGAACGCCTTGTCCCAATCGCGAATGACGCCGCTGTAAGGCCCCGCGTTATTTTCCAGCGCATCCTTTAACGCTTCCCGGTCTTTTTTGACATCATCGGTCAAGTCAACGGATTCAAGCGCTTTGAAAATCAGCATCGCTCCATCGAAGCCTTGGGCCGCCGCGGAGAAGGTGGTAGGAATATGTCCGAATTTACTTTTGAATCTTTCCAAAAATTGTTTCGACATCTCACGGGTTTGCTCGCTGGTGAAATTCGCCGTTTGGATCGCGAAGGTTCCGGTTGCCAGAGCCCCTCCGACTTCATTGACCCCGAGAGCGGCCATGCCGGTCTCCCCGATCACGGGTACCTTCCAACCGATCTTATCCATCGATTTCAACACATATCCGTTAGGCGCCCCGATGCCGAACAAGTAGATCACATCGGCCCCCGCATCGCGAGCGCGCGTGACTTGCGCAGTCATATCCTGATCCTTCAAGTTAAAGGACTCTACGGCCACCGGCTTTTTCCCCACTTCTTCAAGCGCCTTGGTCATGGCCGATACTGCCCCTTTGCCGTATCCGCCGCTCTCGTGAAGAATGGCGACTTTCGAGGCATTTAAGTTTTTCTCCATAAATTTCAAAGCATATCTCGCCGTAACCTCCGCGTTCATCCGTACGCCGAATGTCCACGGCATCCCGTTCGTGACGGATTCGGGAACGTTCGATGTCGCGACGACGAAGGGCAATTTCTCCTCTTTGATTACCGGGGTTTGCGCCAGCATCACCGTACTGAAGTATCCGCCGATCCCGGCCAGCACGTTTTCTTTTTGGCTGAAATCGCGGATAATACTTACTCCGCGCGTAGGGTTTTCCTCCGTATCGCGAACCACCAATTCAATCGGGCGGCCCTTGACTCCGCCCTTTTCATTGATCATGTCCGTTGCGATTTGCACGCCTTGATAAATGTTGACCGAAGCTTCCGCTGACCCTCCGGTAGCTTCCGTAGAAACCCCGATTTTAATCGGTTTCGCAGAACCGCTTTGGGCGGAGCCGCCCGAGGAAGCTGTGGTTGACGAAGAACTGGAACCGCAAGCGGAAACGATCAAAGCCATTGCCAAGCAGGAAACCAACAAGCCCGCGCCTTTTCTTTTGCTTTTTTTCACATAAACCACCCTTTCAACCGAACTTATTTTTTTATTAAGCTGCGACCAATCGGGTAAGTATCGACCCATGGGCTCGAGACCTCGAAGCTTGCGGCAGCCCTCAGTATATCCGCCTCGCGATTGAAGCCCGCCACGATTTGAAGACCTACCGGCATCCCGTTTGCATCAAAGCCGCAAGGAATCGAGGCAGCCGGATTCCCCGTCAAGTTAAACGGATAGGTATAGTAGGACCAGGACACCATGTTGCGATCGGGCAGCTCCCGAGGCACGTTCATTCCGACATCCACCGAAGATACCGGCAGCGTCGGGGTAAGGAGCAGATCATAGCGCTGGAACAATTGCCGTACTTTCTCGCGCAGCCTGTACCTGCTGAAAACCTTCGTGTAGTAAGCGTCAACCGATTCGTGAAGACGGCCTTGCAGCACTTCGGCCAAAGCGGGGTCGAGGAGATCGCGGCGATGCTGCAAATCGTCCTTAAGCGTCACGCCGATGCCTGCGTAAAAATCGGCCATCCATAAATCTATCGGATCGTCGATGACGTTCTCCACCAGCTCGATGGAGCAGCCCAGGTCTTCAAATCGCCGTACGGCCGTCTCGGTTATCATGCGCACCTCGGCAGTAGGCTTGGCGTAACCTAACGTCGGGCTCCAAGCGATGCGCAATCCTTGGACAGGCATGTCGCAGGCTGCTATGAAATCGGGTGTTCTCTCGGATACGCTAGCCGGATCGCGTCCGTCGTAGCCTGAGACGGTCTGCAGCAGTAAAGCGGCATCCCGGACCGTCCTTGACAGAACGCCGACGTGAGCTAAAGTCGGGGTTGCGCTGGTAGGGAAAACCGGAACCCGGCCAAACTGCGCCTTGATGCCGAAAAGTCCGCAAAGGGAGGAAGGAATACGAACGGAGCCGCCTCCATCCGTCCCCAGCGCGAACGGGGTTACCCCCGCGGCGACGGAAGCCGCAGCGCCGGCGCTTGATCCGCCCGGCGACTTGGCGAGGTTCCATGGATTATATGTAATGCCGGTGAGCGGACTGTCACCGCTTCCTGCCTTACTGCCAAATTCGGTTGTCGTCGTTTTGCCTATTATACCCGCGCCGGCAGCGCGGACCCGTTCAACCGAGGGGGCATCAGCCTCCGCGATATGGGTAGCCCGGGTGCGGGAACCGAACGTGGTCCGAACTCCGCCGACATGAATTAAATCTTTGACAGAAAGAGGAATGCCCTGCAGCCGCCCTAGCGGTTCGCCGGCCATGACTGCCTTATCCGCTGCCTTAGCCGCCTCCATGGCAAGCTCCGGCGTCGCCGTTACAAAGGCGTTCAGCGCAGGCTCCAGCGCCGTCATTCTTTCCAGCGTGTCCGACATAACTTCGACTGCCGATAGTTGTTTATTGCCAATGGCAGCCCGTATTTCCAAAGCGGTCATCTTCGCGATGTTCATTCACAACACGGCTCCTTCAGTTCGACTCTTGCGTCAAGGAGATTCCGATCCGTTACTCGTTAATTACGGCATAGGCCCGAACCGGAGATCCGGTACCTCCTTTCACTTTCAGCGGCAGTCCGTAGAACATAAACTCGCCTTTTCCAACCAGCTCTTCTAAATTCACCAGCCATTCATAATGAGAGATGCCCCGGTCGCGGCAAACGCGATGGCTTGGAAAGAGGTTGTCGCTTGGACGATCCGTGGAAGGCCCTTCCACACCGTGCAGCTTGGAGCCGCGATCGGCCAGCCAATGCGTTGCGGCTGCCGTTAAGCCCGGATTGGACCAACAAACTTTACGGTCCGGGTAATGGCGCTTATGCAGTCCCGTATTGATCAGAACGATATGACCATCTATTCGAACCCCGGCTTTTTTCTCCGCTTCTTCAAGATCGGCCACATCTATTTCGCCAAGATCCGGAATATGCGTCAGGTCAAGGCATACGGCCTTGCCAAAAAACATATCCAGCGGCATCTGTTCGATGGAATCCCCGCCCGGCTTGACATGTACATAGGCGTCAACATGCGTGCCGATGTGATCCAGCGTACCGATATAGCTTGTAGCGAAGGTCATCGGATCTTCCGGAACGCCCAAGCCCAGATGAATGGTTTGTTCATGAGTCATATGCGAAGTTATGATCGGGCTTTGGAACAGCTTGTGCGACGGAATATTGTCCTCAATTTCAAGCGTGAGATCTACGATTCGTTCTGCCATGGTATAACCTCCAAAGTCGTTTTTATAATAAAGAGCCTTTGATCCGACCAACCCTGTGCACGAGGCCGATTGTCAGATTATATTACATAACCCGACAAAACGTTTTCTGGTCTGACCAATATAGCTATAAAACCGCAATATAACTTATAAATATCGATTTGTATCTTTGCTTGGTCTGACCAATATGGCGTGGATAATGCTCTGTCGGTTGATGTTAGATCATCCTGCAAAGCGTATATTTGGTCCGACCAACTTCTTGAGGCTATTATAGCACCATATTTTTGATTTGAAAAGCATTTTGTGTAATGTTTTGTAACATAAATAACAGATTCCGGACAAAAAACTCGCCTTTTCGCCTTTTTTCGCGCAAATAAGTAACACTTAATGTTAACTTAAAATACACCCGATGTACATCGAAGCG
>NZ_BCPS01000031.1:0-44985 GCF_016586185.1 Paenibacillus sp. EPM92 | reverse complement strand
AAAAACAAAAAAGGCCTTCCGGCCTTTTCCTGTTCAACAAATCGTTATACTTCTTTTATTCGGCAGGGAATCGATTCAACGCCTTCATTAAATCAATCGTATGCTCGATATGCCTTTCCATTTCCTCTGCCGCGCGATGCCCGTTCTTGTCAATAACAGCCTGCAGGATCGTCTGATGCTGACGGGCAAAATCGTCATTAACTCCAGCGATCTCTTGTGTCTGTAAACGTGTGGTGTACAGATTCGGCGTTACCAAATCGGAGACGAGCACCAAAATATCCGATAACGTATTATTGTAGGCAGCTTTCGCAAGGAATAGATGGAAATCCAAGTCCGCTTGGATTTGAGCCTGCAAATCACTGGCCGAACGCATACGCTCCACCGCATTTTGCAGCAGCCGGATATCAGCTTCTTTTCTGCGTTTGGCCGCCAGCTTTGCAACGCCGCCCTCAAGAACCTTCCTCGATTCCAGCAATTCAATGGATGTTTCCGTAGGAATCGTGAAAAATTGGAGCATCGTCGTCAATATTTTAGGGATATGGGGGGTTTTAAGAATGGTCCCCTCTCCCGGTTTGGAATAAATGACGTCGAACATTTCAAGGATCCGTAAAGCTTCCCGCACCGAAGATCTGCTCACCTGCAAATAGGCCGCCATCTCACGTTCCGTCATCAACTTATCTCCTGCCGCCAAATTGCGCGAAGAAGTATACTCGCGGAATTGGTGCAATACTTGTTCAAACATGCGATGGTTTTTATTGACCGCTGTCACTTCGTTCACCTCCTGCCGGTTAACCTTCCGTGTCCGCATCTCTTTTCTAAGTTTTCACTTATTTTACATAGATAACTATATATGGCGTCCTATCCAATCCACATGTGATATTATATACCATAACTCTGACGAATTGTAACTCCCGCCATCGCCCAAAGCGCAAACCTATTCCCTTTCGGCGTCACCCCTGTGATACCCATGGGATTTGAACCGTCACCTGCTTTCCGCTTCCCGCTCGCTATTTATGAGCAGCCCGCCTCCGCAAGCTATCGAGAATCCGCTTACAAACAACGAGACCTAAACCTGTGCCGTCTTCCTCCATGGTGAAATCAAGTTGATCTTCTCCAGCATCGTATTCGAACCCGTCACGATTTCCCCTTCTCTTCTTCTCCGTCAATAAATTATCCATAGTTGAAATCAAATAAAATTGTACATGCATGTACTAGTTCTTATAATGGTCATATATTCCTGTCACCCGAAAGGCAAGCTGCAGATTGAGGAGGCTTACAATTTCAGTGGAAATGGTTAATCTCAAACCGTTAAAAATCATGATTGTTGACGATGAGCCCGATATCGTTAATTTATTGGAAACGGTCCTGTTGAAAGAAGGGTTCCTGCATATCTATCACGCATATTCGGGAATATCGGCAATTGAGCGCTGCCGGGAGGTTAAGCCGGATGCGATTATTTTGGATGTGATGCTCCCTGACATGGACGGGTTTACGCTCTGTAAACAAATACGCCAATTTTCTTTATGCCCCATCTTCTTTTTGTCCGCCAGAGACGACGACACCGATAAAATTGTGGGCCTTGCTTTAGGCGGAGACGATTATATCACCAAGCCTTTCAGCCCAAAGGAAGTTGCGTATCGGATTAAAGCGCATCTCCGTAGAAGCCTCGTCTACTCCAGGCAGTCTGAGCGGGAGCCTTGCGTCTTCGGGAATGTCCAGATCGACGAGCAAAGGGGCGAAGTGCGGAAAGATGGCGCCCTCGTTCCATTGACGGCGAAGGAATTCCAGCTTCTCGTTTATTTGGCGAAGCACCCCTCCCGCATTTTTAACAAATCGGAATTGTATGAAGCGGTATGGGGAGAAAGTCTGCTAAGCGGTTACGACAATACGGTCATGGTACACATTCATCATTTGCGCGAAAAGCTTGAACACGACCCGGCGAATCCAAGGCTGATCCTAACCGTAAGAGGGCTTGGCTATAAATTGCTTCCGCAGGATGAAAGCCGATGAAGTGGAAAATTATATTTCAATTTTTAACGGCTATCTCCACCCTGGCCATCCTTCTTGTCATCCTCATCATAGCCGCCGTGCACTTTGTCTTCAATCCTTTTTTCAGCGGCAACCGTACCTTGCAGGGTGTCGAACGGCTGGTCCTTGATTTTGAAAGTCAGATCGCGTTTCGGGATCACCTGCCCTATGTGACAGACGAAGGCATGCAACTGCTCGATTCAAAACAAGCGTGGATTCAAATCCTCGATACGAATGGGTCGGAAGCTTATCATTACAACTTGCCGGGTCACGCTCAGAGCCACTATTCGCCTAGTGAAATTGTTTTCATGAATAAATTTTCCGTAGGAGGATATACGGTGTTTACCGGGCGAACCGAACGAGAAGGTTACCATTGGAGCTATCTGATCGGGTTTCCCGAAATGGCCATCTCGAAATTCACGTTTTACTTCGGCCCCGAACAGTTTTTCACGATGTGGCACAAGGGCCTGCTCTTATTTATGGGAACAGCCATCGCCGCCATTGTGCTCGTAGGTTATTTATTTTCCAGGTGGTTGTCGAACCCGGTATGGTTAATCATCGGAAGCATCAAGCAGCTGGCGGAAGGCCGCTATCAGGTAAACCTGAAGCCGAAGGGTTTATATAAAAACGTGTATCTCAGCCTCAACCATTTGTCGCAAACGCTCCATTTCCTCGCCGAACACAGGAAAGTAACGGACCAGCTTCGAGAAGAGTGGGTATCCAATCTTTCGCATGACATGAAGACGCCCTTGTCTTCCATTAAAGGCTATTCGGAATTGCTTGCCGATGAGGAGTACGATTTGGAACGACGGGAACAAATCGGATTCGCTAAGGTCATCGTCCGGCAAGCGGCGTATATGGAGGAGCTGCTTCAAGATTTCAAGCTTACGTTTCAATTAAAAAATCAGACCCTTCCGATCCACAAGCAGGAAGAAAATATCGTTCAATTGCTGGAAGGACTGCAAACACTCTTGCTAAACCATCCCCGATTTCAATCAAGGACTATCCTGATTGAAAAGGACGGCCCGCCCGTATTCCTGGCCTGCGACTCCAAGCTGCTGCGACGCGCCTTTCAAAATCTGATTAGCAATGCGCTGATTCATAATCCGTACCCGGCCCAGGTACGCATTCAGATTCAATCTACCGACAGAGAAGTGTTTGTTCAGATCAGGGATACCGGCAACGGTATCCAGGAGCAAGAAATTAGCCGATTGTTCGAGCGGTATTACAGAGGTACGAATACGATGGATCACGAAGGAAGCGGCCTCGGGTTAGCCATTGCCAAGCAAATTATTGAGGCCCATCACGGTACCATCGGCGTACAAAGCCATACAGGCAGCGGCACCCTCCTGAACGTACGTTTGCCCAAACAATTAAGCTAGATTTAAGGTAAGCTAAAAGCAGCCTTAAACGCCAACTCGTATCATGCTCTCTGTACGATATCTACAGGGAGCGTGATTTTTTTTGAGTTTCTTAGTGGAAACGAAGCATTTATCCAAGTCGTTCAAGTCCTTTTATCCAGTGAAAGGCATTGATTTGAAGGTGAAGCGCGGTGGCGTGTACGGTTTCCTGGGCCCGAACGGCGCAGGCAAAACGACTACCATTCGCATGCTATTAGGCTTGATTCAGCCAACACAAGGAACGATCTCTATATTCGGCAAGGATGTTCGGAAGCACCGCCTGGAAATTTTGAACAAGGTCGGTTCCATGGTAGAATCTCCATCCTACTACGGTCATCTTAGCGGATACGAAAATTTGGAGATCGTGCGTAAGCTGCGCGGAGCAGCCAAACGTGATATCGGGCATGTGTTGGGTATTGTTCGCTTGCAGGAATGGCAGCACAAGAAGGTAAAGACCTATTCGCTGGGGATGAAGCAAAGATTGGGCATCGCTCAGGCCTTGCTAGGCAATCCGGAGCTCCTGATCTTAGATGAACCTACGAACGGCTTGGATCCGGCCGGTATCCAGGAAATCCGGGAATTGATAACCCGCTTGCCTGTTGAACAAGGAATTACAGTGCTTGTTTCCAGCCATATTTTAAAAGAAATCGAGCTTATGGCAAGCGAAGTCGGCATTATTTACAAGGGTGAATTGCTATTTCAAGGTTCCTTAAGCGAATTAAGGAGCAAAGGGTATTCAGGCATCCGGGTCGCCGCAGCGCCGGTTGAAGAATCGGCCGCCTTGTTGTCCAGGCTTGGCTACACCTTGAAACGGGATGGGGATCATTTGCTTATCGACGCCCCGAGCGAACGGATTTCCACGATTAATCAGGATTTGGTGCTGGCCGGCTTTCGGGTATCTCATCTCAGCGAAAGCAAGGAATCGCTGGAAGATATTTTCTTGAACATGACAAGAGGGGGCGAAAGCTGGTGAAATGGGGCGCTATTTTTTTGTCCGAATGCCAGAAACAAAAGAAAATGGTATGGATTCTTTCAACAGCAGGCCCTCTGCTTGTCGTTCTATTGCTGTTTGTTAATTTGTTTCTGCGTTACGACTATCTTATGATGAAGTTCGCTCCCATGACGTCCTGGGAAATTGCCATGCGCGAAATCTTTTTCTTATGGTCTTTTTTCTTCCCCATCGGCGTGACCCTGCTCGCGGCTATGATCCACTTCTGCGAGTTTCAAGACGATGTATGGAAGCAGCTGCTCAGTATGCCGGTTGCACGTTCCCACATTTATTTGACCAAATGGTTCCTTCTGATCCTGTTGACCGGCATGTCCATCCTTGTCTTCCTGGCGGGGATATGGGTTACGGGGCTGATCTTCGGATTTCCGGAGCGGTTTCCTATCCTTCTTTACGGCGAGTACGGGCTGTACTTATTCGTATCCGGTCTGGGTATCTCCAGCATACAGCACTGGCTTAGTTCCAAATGTAAAAATACGATGATTCCAGTCGCTATCGGCATTACAGGAAGTGTTTGCGCACTCTTTTTGGCGCAATCCGAAATGACGCAGTACATGCCATATGCCTCCGCTCTTGCTGCGCTGCCGCTCCTGGACACCAATCAGAACATTGCACTGATTAGCGGGTTAGGATTTGGCATCGGAGGCATTGCGCTGGGAATGCTGGAGTTTCAATCCAAAGACATGATGTGAATGAGAGAATGAGAGGAGATGGGGTTCAATGACCCACTTATTGAGGGCGGAATGGAGCAAATTAAGACACTCCAAATTGATGTGGCTCGTTCTGCTTACGCCCGTATTGATTTCAGCGCAAGGCACGGCCAACTTCATGAGGTATAAGCATATTTGGACGCGGGATGCCTGGACCGTCCTTATTGAACAAAGCTTTATTTTTTATTCGTCGCTTATGCTGCCCCTGTTCATTGCTGTGCTTATGGTCATGATGGCGCGCATCGAACACAGCCATAATGGCTGGAAGCAGTGTTTAGCTTTGCCCATCGGCAGAGCGCCCTTCTATTTGATGAAATTTGCCATCGGTGTTTTTTTAACGTTCCTAAGCATAGGCATGCTGTGCGTCTGCATCCTATTGGGCGGATTCATCGTTCAGGCGGAAGGACCTATTCCTTATGACCGGATTTTTCTTCCTATGCTTCTCGCTTTTGCGGCCGCTATGCCCATCATGTCCATTCAATATTGGTTGAGCGTCACGTTCGCCCAAGTGGGCATTCCTTTGGCAATCGCCGCGGGATTATCGCTGCCCAACCTGCTTGTGGCCAACTCTAAATATTGGATATTCGACCCCTGGACGTACCCGATGGTCGCTTCCCTTAACGGTACGCTAAACCAATTTCATGGGAGCCCGGCCATGTTCTCCAGCTCCCTGCTGCTCTTCTTGCTCAGTCTGGGCGCGGGCTTGATTCACTTTAGGAAGAAAGATGTTATGTAATCACAATTTGACATTTTTTTGCACGATTCCGTAATAAAGCACCAACTGGGTAACAGCCGTAATCATCAATATCCAGGCAACCAGATGATAATCCATTCCATCAGCAAACAGCATAAAAAAGACGATGGGAACTATGCGGCCGATGGATAAAAATATTTGACGGGTAACGATCAGCTCCGTCTTTAATTTTTTCCCGTTATTAGGCAGACTGGACATTAATAAATACATATGGCTTGTATACGAATTTCTTATGGGCGGGTTAAAAAAAGCATTTCCAATCATGAAGATCAAGAGGGTGACCATGCTGATTTCATACATGAGCACCCCTGTCGTGACTACCAAACCGATTGCAGCTCCCAATGTATACTAGTGATAGTTTTCTTTTTTCCCAAAACGGCCTAACCAGTGATTCGATAAAATACTCACGACTCCAAACAGTACGGTTAACAAACCAACCGTGCTTTCTTTTTGTACGATGTGATAAAGAAGAATAGGAGGAAGCAACAGGATCACTCCTTCTCTTAATCCCATGATGAGCCAGCCCAAAAAATGGCTGATCCACATTCGCTGTTTTAGACTCCTTTTAAAAATGAAAGCAAAAAGAAGGGTTTGGGCGCGAAACGTTTCTCCGGTCCTTTTGTTTGGATACCCAGCCTCCGGCAATAAATCCAACCACGACAAAGACGAACATCGAAATATGAAACAAACCGTTGACGATCCAACTCTCCGTTAATCTCCACAAATAAATCGATAAGAATAGCCCTGATATGGAGGTGGAAAACGCAAACACGAAATTCAGACAGAGCAATAATCTGCTGTCACCCCGTTACAGGATAAGCCATGCGTCAAAAAACAACGGAACAAAAACCAAAGAAGCAGCGGGAAACTGCTCCTTCGGCTTTTGTTCCGTCCCTATTTGTCCACGTATTTGATTGTGCAAGTCCATGACGATCTCGCTGCGGTCAGCCAAATTTGTAGGTGATGCCGTGTCCCCCCTTGGGATAAACCCATTCAATGTTGTCGTAAGGACAGGCGATACGACAGGTGCCGCATTCGATGCAGTTTTCATAAGCGACCGTCGTCATCTTTTGCTTCTTCTCCCATTCATACACATCGGCCGGACAAAAATAATTGCAATCTTTCTTCACGCATTGCAGACAGTTCGCGTGCTCCTTGATGATCAAATGGGACACATCATCGCATTTGAAGCGGATCGTAAACAATTTGTCGGATATGGAATCGCTCATCCATTCATCGCCCTCCAGCTTTTATAGCCTAATTTCATCAAATTCATCGTTCCGCCGGCAGCATCTTTGATTAATTTAACGGCTAGCTTTTGCTTATCCGCCTTGGATACGCCATCCACCAGAAACATGTGATAGGCGGCTTCATTCAGAGCCTGCGGCAGCTTGTCGAACAGCAGCTCCGGGTCTTGCTCTTTCAGGAACTGATGCATGCCTTTGTATTTTTTCAGATCCTTCTCGAGGAAAGAGCTCCTGATCTTGTCATCGTATGCCTTTAGCGTATCTCGTGAATAGTCGCCTTTCTCCCTGGCCTGGACAATGGCTTCGCCCGCTAACCGCCCCGAGGTCATCGCGAGGTTCGTACCTTCCCGATGTACGAAATTAATCAGCTGCGCGGCATCGCCGACGATACACCAGCCGTCTCCGGACAGAGGCGGAATGGAATGGTATCCGCCTTCGGGGATCAGATGTCCCGAATATTCCAAGACTTCTCCCCCCTGGATTAATTTGCGGATCATCGGGTGCTGTTTGGCCGCTTCCAGCAGGGCATAGGGCTTGATCCGTTTCTCCCGCAGCTGATCGACCATGACCCCGACGCCCAGGGAGAGCGTCTCCTTGTTGGTATACAAAAATCCCAGCCCGGCCATCCCCAGTGACGTTTCGCCCATAAACTCGATCGTAACCCCTTCGTCCCCTTCCACCTGAAACCGGTCTTCGATCTTCTCCCTGGGAAGGGCGATCACTTCCTTCACCGCCAGAGACACCTCATCGGGCCGCCATTCCTTATGGATGCCGAGCGATTTGCCGAGCAGCGAGTTGACCCCATCGGCGATGACCACGACATCGGCGTAAAGATTCCCGTCGGCCCGGTCCGTCTTGACTCCGACAACCCGGTCTCCTTCCTTCAGGAACTCGGTTGCGACCGTCTGGTAAACCGGGATAGCCCCGGCCTGCACCGCCTTGTCGGCAAACCATTGATCGAACTTGACCCGCAGTCCGGTAAAACAGTTGAACGGCTCTTTGTAAGCTTCATTCCGGTGCCCGAACGTGACGACGGATTGTTTACTCATCATCCAAATCCGCTGTTCCACGATTTGCCGCTCCATCGGAAACCCTTTTTCCGTCCAAAACTCGGGGATCAGATCCTCTAACATTTTTCTGTACAAGACGCCGCCAAAAATATTTTTTGCCCCGGGAAACTCGCCCCGCTCCAGCAGAACAACCGAAAGACCGGCCCTGGCCATCGTCAAGGCCGCCGCCGCGCCGGCCGGACCTGCGCCGACGACCACCGCGTCAAACTTTTCATTCATCGTCCCTCGCCCCTTTCCGACAACAAGGCTTCTTCCGGTTTCACGCTGGCAGAACCGGTCTGATCCGCTTTACCAGGCATGCCCGCCGCCCGCTTCTTCTTCACTTGCTCCGTAAGGGCAGGTACGATTTTGAACAAATCGCCGACGATCCGGTAATGAGCGGTTTGAAAAATCGGCGCCTCCGGGTCTTTATTAATCGCCACGATCACCTCCGAACCCGACATCCCCACCGTATGCTGAACCGCCCCGGAAATGCCTATGGCAAAGTACAGCTTAGGCCTCACCGTACAGCCGGTTTGTCCGACCTGATGCGCATGCTTGATCCAGCCGGCGTCAACGGCCGCCCGCGACGCGCCCACTACGCCTCCCAGAGCATCGGCCAGTTCCTTCAGCATGGCGAAAGGCTCCGGCCCCCCTAATCCCCGGCCGCCGGCGACAATGATCTCCGCTTCTTCCAAATTCAGCGTTGCTTGCCCTTGAATGAAATCGAGCACTTGTGTGGCCATTTGTTCTTCGCTCATCCCATTTGCCACCCGAACGATTTCCCCTTGCCGGGACACGTCGCGCGGCAAGGCCAGAAACACGCCGGCACGGGCTGTAGCCATCTGGGGGCGATATTGCTTGCACAGAATAGTCGCCATCATCTTCTCCGAGAAAGCCGGCCGGCTTGCCAGCAGGAGCCGGGAAGGCGGCGGTTCCACATCCAATTCGGTCGTATCGGCCGTCAAGCCGGTAGGCAGGTGCGTCGCGATGGCTCCAGCCAAATCCCGGCCGGTGCCCGTAGCCCCGAACAAGCATATCTCAGGCTTGGCCTCGCCGATGACCTTCATCGCAATCCGGCTGTACGGCCTGGTTCGATAAGCTTTGAGCTCCGGCGCCTCGCACAAGAACACTTTGTCCGCTCCGTAATAAATCGCTTCTCTGGCCAAATGCTCCACTTCATCCCCGATAACAAGCGCTATCAGATCGACGTCAAGCTTATTGGCGAGCCGTTTCCCCTCGCCCAGCAGCTGCCAGGAAACTTTCTTCGCTTCCCCTCCACGCTGTTCCACATAAACAAACACGCCCCGGTAATCGGACCAATCGGGTGCTGGTTCCGTCTCTTTTCGTGCGCACACCGGCTTCTCCTCCTTTTTTATGAAGTCCAGCCTAATCTTTCCGGCAGATCGCTTCCCCACAATTTCTCTATGAGCTCTTCTGAGATTTGTTCCGGCTTATCGCCGCCTATGACTTGCCCGTTAATCTTGCGAAGTTCGGGCACCCAGGTTTTACTTACGATCGTTGGCGACCCCTTCAGCCCAATCTTGGCCACTTCCAAATCCGGAAAATCGGCCGTTGTCCATACGGTCGGCTTATATCGGGCAGCCCGGATCATCCCCGGCAGCGAAGCTCTGCGGATGGTGTTCAGCTCCTTCAACGCGGTGACAAGCACGGGCATGGCAGACTGAACCACCTCGGTGCCGTCCTCCAAATACCGGTGCACGGTTACTTTGCGCGCCGCAGGGTCTACTTCGGACACTTTGCCGACATACGTAAGCTGCTCCACATCCAGGCGGCAAGCAATGCCGGGGCCAACCTGTCCGGTATCGCCGTCCAACGTCTGCTTTCCGCAAAAAATAATATCCGCCTTCCCCCATTCCTGCTCTACCTTTTCAATCGTTTTGGCCAGCACGTAGGAGGTCGCCAGCGTATCCGCGCCGGCAAATTTACGGTCGGTCACAAGCACCGCTTCATCGGCCCCCAGGGAAATGCATTCCTTGAGCGATTTCTCAGCCGGAGGCGGCCCCATGGTGACGACTGTAACCCTGGCGCCATGCTCATCCTTGATGCGCAGCGCCTCTTCAAGCCCGTGCAAATCGTAAAAATTGACGATACTCGGAACGCCCTGCCGGATTAACGTGTTGTTCACAGGATCTATGCGGATTTCGCGGCTATCGGGGACCTGCTTGATGCAAACGATAAGGTGGAGCATGCCCTTGCCTCCTTGACGGTAACTTAGATTGCAGCCCAATTGTCCCAATACGGATGGACGAACTTCAAAGTGAGCTGATCGCTCTGACAGCTTGCTTGTATAGCCTCGGACAGTTTCCAAGCTTTCTCGAAGGAGGAGGGCGCCAGCGTATGAAACAGCGGGGGCACCGTCCAGAACACCCTCTCCTCCGATACCGGGAATACCATGACCTTCCAGCCGTTAGTCTCTTGCTCCGCATACCACAACAATACGACCAGCCAGTGTGTGAACCTGATGGACTTTCCCTCTTTGGAGGTGTACATATCTTCCAGCTCATGCTTATCCTGCTGTCCTATAGGAAGCGCGGGTCTTGGGAACAGGTCCACAAGATTAAAATAATGGAACATCAGGCCGCCCCCTCATGAGTCTCATGGTGGAGTTCAAACAAGTTGATGTTTAAGCGTTTTCAAGCCTTGGCGCAACAAATATTGCATGTTCTGTTATATCATATGCCGACTTTCACAAATATTTCCCTGTCCGCCTCTCGTATTTTCGCGGATTTCAAAACATGCAGGGGTATCGTAGGAGGGAGCTGACTTTCGAACTATGCTATAATGAAACAAAGCGAACGCCTGGTGGGAATGGCTTTCGCTTCGTCATTTAGGGAGGATATTATGATTCTGCATAAGGGCGAAACCTTATTTCGTCAGGGTGAAACGGGACCGCTTTATCACCTGAAGAACGGACTGCTGAAAATTGTTCGCGTTCACGAAGACGGTACAACGATCTTAGTGAATATTATCGTGCCGAATGAAGTCATTCCGCACCATTCTCTCATTAGCCCGAATCCGTACTATGGAACGGCGATTGCACTGATGACAAGCGAGATCGAAGTGTTGTCTGCGGCGGAATGGTATCGGGAATTGGAGCGCAGCCCGGATCGATGCCGCAGCATCGCCTTGCAGCTGCAGGAGAAGCTTCGAATGATGCAGCAGCGGATCGACCAATTAACCGAAGTCGCTCCCGCCGAGAGGCTCAGGAAGCTTCAAATATGGCTCCGCTCCTATGCTGCGCCCGCCTCCTTAACCCAGCTGCTGACGCAGGACGAGATCGGCCAGTTCATCGGCCTTCGCCGTGAAACGGTGAACCGGCTGCTGCGCGCTCAATCCAGCTCCGATAATTAATCGGTCGTTATCGCTGACGGCTGACTTCGGCCTCACCCGTTTCGGAGGGCTGTTCCAGATCGCCGGCCGGACCGAAAAACTCATAATGAATATCCGACGCCATAATCCCCCAGTCCTTCAGCGCGCGGTTCAACGCTTTCATGAACGGAACGGGACCGCAGAAATAGAAGCTGGCATCGCGGGTCGGTATGACGGTTTGCAGCCAGGGCAAATCGATAAATCCTTCCTTCTGGAAAGCGCCCTCCGCTTTATCGAGTTCGGTCGGTTGTTCATAGCACCAAGACACCGACACCTGCGGGTGTTGGGCGGCGATTTCCTCCACATGCGCCTTCATCGCGTGTACATTCCCGTTCCGGGCGGCATGGATGAACGTCACCTGGCGCTTCGGATCCGTTTCCACCAGCGTGTCAAGCATGCTGATCATCGGCGTCAACCCGACCCCGCCGCTAATCAGAACAACAGGCCGCGTATCGGTACGATCCAGCGTAAACTCACCGGCCGGCGCAGAAAGCCAAAGAATCTCGCCTTCCTCGATCTGCTCATGCAAGTAAACGGACACCTTCCCTGCAGGCCGCCCCTCTATCGCATCCTCCCGTTTCACGGAAATCCGGTAATAAGGGCGCCCCGGCGCTCCCGAGAGGCTGTACTGACGGATATGGGTATGGGACTCCCCGGGAATTTCTATCTTTACACTCACATATTGCCCCGGTTCAAAGGCCGCGATCGCCTTACCATCGTCCGGCACCAAGTAAAAAGAAGTGATCACTTCGCTTTCCTTCACTTTACGCTCCACCCGAAACGCCCGGAAGGATGGCCAGCCGCCCTCCTGACGTTCGGCATTCTCGTACATCTCCGCCTCTATGCCCATGAAGACGTCGGCTATTACGCCGTAAGCCTCCGCCCAGGCCTGTAAGATGTCGTCGGTTGCCGCATCGCCCAGTACGTCCTTGATCGCAGCGAGCAAATACTGCCCGACGATCGGATAATGCTCGGCTTTCACACCCAGACTGCGATGCTTATGTGCAATCTGCTTGACGACCGGAAGGATGGCCTCCAGTTTGTCTATATTGGCGGCCGCGGCATACACCGCGTTGGCAAGTGCAGTTTGCTGTCTGCCCTGCTTCTGATTGGCGTGATTAAATACGTTCAGCAGCTCAGGATGATGGGTAAACATCATTTGATAGAAGCGCTTGGTAATCTCCTTCCCATGAACCTCCAACACGGGTACCGTCGATTTAATGGTTTCAATCGTTTCCACACGCAGCATGATGATCTCCTCGCTTTCGCGTTTGCTTGATATGAACCAAGTATAAACAAAAGGATGTACCGCCCGTGTGATTAGAGTCACAGGAATACGCAAGGTTCTGTGACGGACCCGCAAGACGCCTGCCGCCCTGCCGCAGGGCCTTAATTTACTTTCGGACAGGAGGGACAATAGCTCTCATGGTCGGAAATCATATAATAATAGCAGCAGGTTTTCCGAATGCGGATCGGTTGATCTGAAGCCGGGACTATGCATTTCGGGCTGTCAAATCTTGCGAGGTGTTTGACGTTATTCATTGGGATCAGCCCTTCTGTATATATTGAGAATTATTCTCATTATATACAGAAAGACATACAATTCATAGCCCGGGGCTCTCCCGGCTGCAGCATCCTATCCATCACCGACGTGCAATCGCAAGGCCAGCCCGCTTGAGCGACCTGCGGCCAAATGAAAAAGCCGAGAACCCTGCATACAAGGATTCTCAGCTCGTAGGACGTATGCACTCGGCTCGCAGCACGATGAAGCTAAGTCCGTTGACCATGCTTATCAGGCTTAAGATCACAGACGGGTTCACAGGTGACTTTGTTTCCGTTCCAGGACGGTGTCCGTATCACTGTCCGTGCTGTTGACGATCAATTGGCTGATGGTCATAAACGCTCCGCCGATGAGCCCGGCCGGCCTCCCGAGTGTCGACTTATTGATACGAAGATCGCGCGTGGCGAGCGGAAGCGACCGCTGGTATACCCCCTGTCTTAACGAGGCGAGGAAAATATCCCCAAACTCGGACACGCTGCCGCCGATCGAAATTAAGGATGGATTAAAGAAGTTCACTAACGATGCGATAACGCGTCCAATCGTCGCGCCGCTGTCACGAATTAATTCCACGGACAAGGGATCGGGCTGTTGAATGGCGGCTCTTATATCTTTAAGCGTAATGTCGTTCTTTTCTTTAAGCGTTTCCATAAGGAACGAACTGTGTCCGGAAGAAGCCAGCTCTTTCGCCTTTGCGGTCAGTGCTTTCCCTCCCGCGATAGCTTCCAGACAGCCGCGGTTTCCGCACCAGCATAACACATCGCTGCCAACGTCAATATGGCCGATATCCCCTGCGCTTCCGTTGGAGCCGCGGTATAACTGCCCGTGACTGATGATACCGGCGCCGATTCCCGATCCAATCTTGATATAAATCAGATTATCGACTTCAAAGTTCAACCCTTTAGCATGCTCGCCCAAGGCCATAATATTAACGTCGTTATCGACATAACACGGGCAGTCAAAATATTTAGCCCAAAAGTCGCGGATGGGATACCTGTCCCATCCAGGCATAATCGGCGGAGAAATAGGCAGACCGGAAATAAATTCTACAGGACTTGGAATACCGATACCAATCCCTTTAATCGAAGTCTTAGAGATCCGGTTCATTTCCATTAATGAGCTGATCCGCCTGTAGATTTGTTCCAGGACTTCATCCGGACCTTGACCAAGCTCGATGGAAGCACGGTCGGAGAACTTCAGATTACAGTCGAAATCGCAGATGGCAAACTGTACGCTGGAAGCC
Organism: Paenibacillus sp. EPM92; assembly: GCF_016586185.1. Lineage (NCBI taxonomy): Bacteria > Bacillati > Bacillota > Bacilli > Caryophanales > Paenibacillaceae > Paenibacillus > Paenibacillus sp. EPM92. The sequence continues at coordinate 30,597 of NZ_BCPS01000031.1, read as the reverse complement.
CCGAGTTCAATAGAAATGACATGCCCGGCGTCTTTATTCAGAGCGTACAGCCGTGGTTTGCGTCCTCCGCTCGAATTTCCGATCTCTGAAATGATGATTAATTTGTCGCTGATCAAGCGTTCAATATGATCGTTAACGGCCGACAAGGATAGACCTGATTCCGCAGCAATGTCTGTTTTGGATAGCGGATCTTTAGATCTTCTAATGATTTGAAGAACGCGAGCTGTTACGGAATGCAATTCAATCACCACTTTCATTCATAATACGGAAAATAGACAATAATCCGATTTATTCAATCGGATTAACGAAGCCTGCCTATATGTATTCTAATAAATGGAAAACATGATTACAAACGATCAAGCTTTGCTCACACAATACCAAGTGGATATTACCAGTTTATGGTCAGAACGTCAAGATGTTCTTATAGGACCGCAAACGGTGCCATTCGGCTCCTTCTAAACAGCAGCGAAGATCCTGGCAACCCGCTTGCGGACCCCTAACAACAGAACGCCGGTTTCCCTGTTTGGAAACCGGCGTTCTGTTATATTCCTTTACCAACCAAAGTCCAGCGTCCTTCCGGTCTCGGTAAAAGTCTTGATGTTGCTGAGGATCATCCACCAATGCGATTGAGCATTAGGATAAGAAGGATGATTCGCTGACCACTGGTCATTGACCAACGTCAGTTTGGTACATTGGCCCACCGTTTCCAGCGTAAACGTTACCCTAGACTCAAGCTCTGCATGGTTCGGAAAGTAGGACGGACCGGGATGTTCGATAAAACTTAGCGTTTGATGAGGTTCGTAAGCCAATAACGTGCCATATACATGAACGGTTTCGTCGCCATCGTTGCCCGGACCTACATACTCCAAGGCATCGCCTGCCTTGAACGTTGACCTGATCACGCTGCCGAAAAAGGTTTTGCGCGTTCCTTCCGGGGACACCAACGTGTTCCATACGTCCTCGGGCTGTGCATCGATATAAAATTCGTATTTGAGTTCCACATTGTCCACTCCTTCGTGATTTGAACTGATCCTACCTGGTCTTGTCCGCGGTTCCGCCTATAGGCAGCTCATATGTGCTAAGATGATTATAGTTGCGTACTGGCTGCAAGTATTGTAAAAACGCGACAAGAGAACCGACCGGCATAACTCAACCGGATAAACCCTTCATCCTGGCGGAACCCTCTTCCCGAAAACAATGGACTGGAGTGACTGAAAGTGATTTCAAATGTCCCAAAGCCCAGTATGGGCGTATTGCATTTAAATGGAGGCGAAAAAAAATTCCAGCTTTCCCGTTATGCGCCCTCCGGCGATCTTGGTTTTTTCGTCAAGCACTTCTGGATCGTCAGCTGGGATTTAACAGGGCAGGAGCCGTATTTGCAAGATGTCGTCCCGAATCCTTGTGTGAATTTGGTGATCGAACCGAATCGGACAGCCTTCTACGGCGCCGCAAAAAGTAAGTACTCCTATCTCATCCAGGGAAAAGGGTGCGTGTTAGGCGTGAAATTCAAGCCGGGCGGATTTTATCCGTTTATTAAACAACCGGTGTCGAGGTTATCCCAACATCCCATGGACGTCGGCAGCGTGTTAGACGTAGATGCCCAAACGTTAGAGAGCGCCATTCTTTCTCAGGAAGATGAAGCCAAGATGGTCGAACATGCCGAGCGTTTTATTCGGCCGAAACTTCCGGATAAGGATCCCCATATCACGCTGATTAATCAAATCATCGACCGGATCATCGAAGAACGGGATATGACTAAAGTAGATCACATTTGTACCGCGTTCAGTCTTAACAAAAGAACGCTGCAGCGCCTCTTCGATCAATATGTCGGAGTCAGCCCGAAATGGGTCATTCAACTTTACCGGCTCCAAAATGCGGCAGAAACGATGGATCTTCATCCAAACCACGACTGGGCGAAGCTGTCGATGGATCTCGGCTATCACGACCAATCGCATTTTATCAAAGATTTCAAAGCCACCATCGGTATGACTCCGGAGGAGTATGTCAGACGGCGTACAGCATCGACCTGATGCTTTTATAGCGTACAGCGCAGCGCGCGCAACACGGAAAAACCCGCTCAAAGAGCGGGTTACTTCGCAAACATTTTTTCCGCATCATCCAGTGCCATTTTGCTGCCTAATGCTGAGTAATCGAGCCATGGCTGATCGGGGATGGCATATACGTGGTTTGCTTTGACGGCCTTTAATCCTTGCCAAATGGGACTGCTTTGGATTTGCTGGTATAACTTTTGGGCTCCATCATCTCTGTTAACAACGACGAAGATCGCATCGGCGTCATAGTCAGGAAGCACTTCCTGTGAAATCAGCTCATAGGCCTTGTCCTTACTGAGCTGATCGACTCCTTTGGCAGGCTTTAAGCCCAGGTCTTCAAACAAGATCGGTCCCATGGGACGTCTCCTACTGAAGACTCAGAGCTCTTTCGCTGTGACGCGTACCGCCATGACAGTACCGTCGCCGATCTTATTATGAATAAGCGTCTTTACACGTTCAGTCTGCGCTTGATATTCTTTGATAAAATCTTCGGCTTGCTGCCCGCGATTCACCAGCTTTCCAATTTCCCGCAAATGGTCCCGCCATGTTCCCTCGTCGAGATTGAATACAACCGTCTTGGCTATTTTTCCATATTTGGCAATATCCTTGCCGCCATATTGCTGATCGACATAAATGACGTCAGGCTTTAATGCTAACAATGCCTCCATATCGGGATCCGTCGCTACTCCCAACTGTTTCGTTTGGGTTAGCCGATCCGCTACGTGAGGAAGGAACGTTTTTAAGTCACCGCCTACCACAGAGCCGACGGGAGTAATGCCCAGCGCAAGCAGGTTGTTCGTCAAATGTATCGATAATGAAGCAATTCTAGGCGCTTCGCCGGTCGTCTTCTCTCCGCCTGCCGCCCCTTGTTGGGCAGCCTTGTCCTGCTGGGAGGCCTTCTCCCCGCAAGCCGATAAAACAAGCAGGAAAACCATGCTTAGCACAATCAGAAGTGTCTTTTTCATAATGTCTCCTCAATCTTAGTTGAATTTTGTTCTGCGAAGTAAATAAAGAAAATAAGGTGCGCCGACAGCGGCAACAACCACCCCTGCCGGAATTGCGTTAGGTTGAAACAAGGAACGGCCGATTGTATCCGCAATTACCAGAATAACTAAACCGATGAGCCCTGCGATCGGTAAAAAATGCTGGTGCATTGGCCCAACAAGGCGACGCGCAAGATGAGGCGCAACCAAACCGATGAAACCGATCCCTCCCGCCATCGATACGCTGGCACATGATAGAGCCACGGCAGCGGCCAACAGCTGCAATCGCTGTCTGCGCACGGAAGTCCCAATGCCGAGCGCCAGCTCATCGCCAAGAGAGAGCGCATTTAAGGTCTTGGATTGAAACAAGACATAGGGAACCAAGAGCACTATCCAGGGGAACAAGGCATAGACGTTGATCCAATCTCTCCCCCACACGTTCCCCACCAACCACCTCGAGGTAAACGCGTACGTTTTTTCGTCAAGGCTCAGTGATAAATAGAGCGTAACGGCGCTGAACCCGGCTGCAATAGCAATACCGATCAATAATAGCCGAATCGGCAGTAAGCCTCTGTTCCGGTCGTACGCTAACCAAACAATCAGGAAAGCCGTCAGCGCCCCGCCGGTAAACGTAAACAAAGGTATCAAAAGCGAGGCTGCGCTATTCATCGAATGAAAGTAGGTCATAAAAACAATAAGACCAAACGAGGCGCCGGCATGAATGCCAAGAATGCCTGGATCCGCCAACGCATTTCTGGATATTCCTTGTAATATCGCCCCGGAAACCCCTAAACCGATTCCGGCAAGCATGGTAATGAGAATACGCGGCAGCCGAAACTCGAATAAAACCATCGTGTCCTCCTTGCTGCCGTTTCCCATTAAGGTTTGAAGGATCGTCGAAGGAGGAAGACGCATCGACCCTGTATTTAAACCGATGATCACAGCGCTAACGCAAATCATCAGCAGGATGAGGCCCACCGTGAAAGCTCTCTTCTCCCTGGTATGCAAGTGGAGCTTCATTTTATAAATTCCTCCTCTCTTTGTGAGCCAAATAAAGAAAGAAAGGAACCCCGACGAGCGCAACCATTACACCGATGGCCAGCTCTCTCGGTGGATTCACCATCCGTGCCCCTAAATCGGCCAAAACCAGCAGTACCGCACCTAACAAAGCAGACACAGGAATAATGAAGCGGTAATCCACCCCAACCAGCTTGCGCGAGATATGCGGAATGACGAGTCCGACAAAGCCTATCGAACCGACTGCCGAAACGGAAACTCCGGCAAGGATCAATGCGGATGTCATGCCGAGAATTCGAATCCGTTTCGCTTTTACGCCTAGATTAACGGCTACCTCTTCGCCCAATGAAAGTAACGAAATGGAGCGCCCCAGCAGCAGCGTCCAAACGAAAGTAATCAATATAATCGGCGCCAGCAATTCCAAATGTAACCACTTGACCCCAGCAACACCGCCTGCATACCAAAACGCCAAATCCTGACTTAAATCATAATAAATCGCAATCCCGGAGCTGAGTGAGTGCAGCAGCGCTGCAACCACAGCGCCTGCGATCGTTAGCCGTAAAGGCGTTAACCCGCCGGCTGTGCTCGAACCAAGCACAAAGATAAATAAAGTACTGAGCACAGCTCCAGTAAACGATAGCAAAATTAATGCGGAGTAAGGCAAATTCGGAAAAAATGCGAAGCTAAGGGCCACCACAAACGTAGCGCCTGCATTAATTCCTAAAATCCCCGCATCAGCCAGCGGATTACGCGTGACCCCTTGCATTAAGGCTCCCGAAACCGCAAAAGCCGCCCCGATCACAGCAGCCCCGAGCACTCTCGGAAGTCGCAGCTCATGAATAATCTGATGCGTCGTCAGCTCCGGATTATAATGAACGATGGCTGTCCATACCGCCGCTAACGTCATCCCCTTGGCTCCGAACGATACCGCCACAAACATGGACAGCAGCAAACCCAACCCACTCAGAATCAGTATCAGACTTAGCGGAAAAGCGCGTGCGAAAGAGGTTGAATTTTTCCTAAACATCTTATGTACGAAGCTCGCACTCATTTAAATAGTCCCTTTGCATTTAATAATAACGATTATCATTATCAATAAAAAAACGTAAAACCCATGACTGCCCTACACCGGGCTTCCCTGACTCTCTCTTATTTCCCCCCTGCTAGTTTGACATACCGGAAGCTTTGTTATTATGATAATGATTATCATTACTAACAAGGATTTTATAACCCCTGTCATTCTATTGTCAATGAAAAAAAAACTGCCCGTCGTAAGATGCGTCATTGTTGAGAATAGCCTGCCACATCTCGTCCGTGAGTGAATCCGGGTTCGTCATTTCGTTCACCTCCGTGCCCCTTATTATACCCCCAATCGTGAACGTGTGGGTGTTTGCCCGAATGGAACAGCAAGATAACGAAATTATGAAATTGCTTTTTTATGTTACAACTAGAAGGGGGAGCATACCGAGTGGAATGGGGGATTACATTGGAACATCATGATGCCGGCTTGCCTCAAGGCTGCTGGGAAGATAACGGCTGTGAGTTAAAGCTGCACGTGCCGAACGAGTTCAGCTTCGATGAAAATCTGAACTATTTGGCGGCTGCCTCGAACGAGTGCTTGTTTCACACGAAAGATCGGCGACTGTATAAAGCGATTCCGGTGGAACAGGAAACGCCCGTAGTTGAAATAAGCGCGGATCAGGACGGTGCGATCCTCATCCGTTTTTTGGGGGATACGATCCCGAAGGAGCAGAGGGTCCGGGCCGCGGTCGCACGTTATGTCAGGGACTGGTTTGATCTGGATACGGATCTGCTTCCGTTCTACGGCATGGCGCGCCGCGATAGGCTCTTGAAACAAGCGGTGGAGCGCTTCTACGGCCTGCGCAATGTCGGCATTCCCGATTTGTTCGAGGCGATCAGCTGGGGAATCATCGGACAGCAAATCAACCTGACCTATGCGTACACGCTGAAAAGGAGGCTTGTCGAGAATTTTGGCCGACGCGTGGAGTGCGAAGGGGAAACCTACTGGATATTCCCCACCCCGCAGGTTATTGCAGCTCTAACGGTGGAAGATCTGGATGTACTGCGCATGACGGTCAAGAAATGCGAATACTTGATCGGCGTGGCCAAGCTGATGGCGGAAGGGCAGCTGACCCGTGACATGCTGATCGACGCAGGCGACATCAAAAAGGTCGAAAAAAAGCTTGTCGCCATTCGAGGCATCGGTCCATGGACGGCCAATTATGTACTCATGCGCTGCCTTCGGATGCCTTCCGCCTTTCCGATTGACGATGTCGGCTTGCATAATGCCATCAAATTTCTACTGGGGACGGAGAAGAAACCGACGAAGGATGAAATTTTGAAGCTGTCCTCCGGATGGACGAATTGGGAGTCCTATGCCACGTTTTACTTGTGGAGGTTTCTTTATTAGGATAAGCCCATCTTGAAACGCCGGGCGCCGCCGGGCTTCGGCCTAGCCCGCCAAATCCTCCAGCAGCACCTCTTTTTGAATCCACGCGATGACCTGCTCTAATCCTTCCTCGCTTTTCAGGTTCGTAAAAATATAGGGACGCTCTCCCCTCATTTTCCGCGAATCGCGGTCCATGACCGACAGATCGGCGCCTACATAAGGGGCCAAATCGATTTTGTTGATGACCAGCAGATCCGACCGGGTGATGCCCGGGCCGCCTTTGCGGGGGATTTTGTCGCCTTCGGCCACATCGATCACATAGATGAAGGCGTCCACCAGCTCCGGGCTGAAGATCGCCGACAGGTTGTCCCCGCCGCTTTCCACCAGGATGATCTCCACATCCGGGAAACGTCGGACAAGACCGTCGATGGCTTCCAGATTCATCGATGCATCCTCGCGGATAGCCGTATGCGGACAGCCGCCCGTCTCTACGCCGACAATACGCTCGGCCGGCAAAACACCGCTGCGCACCAGAAATTCCGCGTCCTCTTTCGTATAAATATCGTTGGTTACGACCGCCATGCTGTACTGCCCGGACATATGACGGGCCAGCTTCTCGGCAAGCGCTGTTTTTCCCGAACCGACCGGTCCGGCGATTCCGACTCGTATATAACCCATATGCTAACTCCTCCTGTGGAAATTGAGGTGAACAAACCTCGGGTACGGGCAGCGCAAGCTTACGAAGCGGCTTTCTCGCGGAAAGCCTGCGGATGCCGCTGCCCTGCACCGTTGTCACCTCTCGGCCGCTGTTTTTTCGGCCAAACCCGCGCCTCCTGCACGTCAGAAACCGACGCGAAGCCCGTTTTCACGGTTTCGATGATGATCGTGATCATGATCGTGGCCGGCTGCATGACTGTGATCGTGATGGTGGCTGTGACCATGGCTGGCTGCATGCGTGTGACTGTGTTCATGACTGCTGCCGTGGCCCGTGCGATCATCGTGGTGATGGTGTCCGCCGCCCTTGGGAATCGGCTGGAACCGTCGGCTCTGCCTTTCATAGCGGGCGCCCAGCTTGGTCAGCAGCGCCTCCGTCGGATCGTCCGGAAGGACGACGATCTCGCCCTTCTCGGTAACCTGCAGCGGCAGATGGCGGTTTCCGAGCTCGTAGGCAAGCGTCCCCAGCTCCCGCACCGATTCGGCGAAAATAACCAGAACCTCGCAGGGCTGAACGAAAACAAGCACCGTATGCTCCTCATCGCGGAATAAAATGTCACCGTGCCGCAGCATCGTTTGCAGCGGAAGGGAGATGCCGATCACTTTGCCGAGATCGGTATTCTTGCGCAGGATACGCTTGGCGCATTCATCCCACGTCAACGCCACGATCTCGAATCCGTACAATTCTTCGTTATCCTGCGCCAGCTCCAGCTCAAAGGAATTGCCCAATATTTCGGTACATATCATGGATGTCCGCCTCTTTTCTGCTCGTCGAAATCAATGTCATCGAATAAAATACAACTTGCTCAGCGGAACCTCTTCCAGCGGCTCGCAGGTTACCGGCTCCCCGTCGATCTCCACGCGGTACAGCTCGGGGTCGACGGTGATATTCGGGCAATAATCGTTGCGCACCATATCCTTTTTGCCGAGATTCCGGGTGTTCTTAACCGGCACGAACTTGCCCGCCGAAGCCGGGAGCTTCTGCGCGATGCCTTTATCCAAAGCGGCCCGGTTCACGAAAATATACGAGAGGCTGTTCGGATTGCCGCCGAAAGCGCCGTACTGCGGACGATACATAATCGGCTGGCAGGTCATCAGCGAACCGTTCGCCTCACCCATCGTCGACCAGGCGATAAAGCCTCCCTTGATAATCGTCTCCGGCTTGGCGCCGAAAAACGTATGCCGCCACAGTACGATATCGGCCAGCTTCCCCGGCTCCAGCGAGCCGACGTAATCCTGCACGCCGAACACCGTGGCCGGGTTGATCGTATACTTGGCCAAATAGCGGAGAACCCGAAAGTTATCGTTCTCCCCCTGCTCCTCCGGCAGCGGCCCGCGCTGACGCTTCATCTTCGAGGCCAGCTGCCAGACGCGCAGGACAGTTTCCCCGATCCGCCCCATTCCCTGGGAGTCGGAGCCCATAATGCTGATCGCGCCCATATCGTGGAGCACGTCTTCGGCCGCTATCGTCTCCTCGCGAACCCGCGAATCGGCGAAGGCCACATCCTCCGGCACTGCCGGATTCAAATGATGGCAGACCATGATCATGTCCTGATGCTCATCGACTGTGTTGACGGTGAACGGGTTGGTCGGATTGGTGGAGGACGGAATCACGTGCGGATAGCCGACTACTTTCAGGATGTCGGGCGCGTGGCCGCCTCCCGCCCCTTCCACATGGTAGGCGTGAATCGTTCGGCCGCCGATGGCCTCCAGCGTATCGTCGACAAACCCGGATTCGTTTAACGTATCCGTATGGATCTGCACCTGAAAGTCCAGCTCGTCGGCCACCTGCAGGCAGGTATCGATAACGGCCAGCGTGCTGCCCCAGTCCTCGTGAATTTTCAGGCCGATCGCGCCGCCTTCGATCTGCTCGATCAGCGCCGCTTTCTCGCTGGCGTTGCCTTTGCCGAGCATGCCCATATTCATCGGAAACGCTTCGAAAGCGGCGATCATCCGCTGGATATTGAACGCCCCCGGCGCCTCGATGCCCACCGTCTTCGGCCCTGTGCCGCCGCCGATCATCGTCGTAATGCCGCTGCTTAAAGCTTCCGCGACAAGCTGCGCGGAATCGAAATGCACATGCGTATCGATGCCGCCCGGCGTGGCGATCATGCCCGGATCGGCCGAAATGATATCGGTACCGGGTCCGACGATCAGTCCCGGCGTAATGTCCATCGTGTTCGGATTGCCGGCTTTGCCGATGCCGACGATTTTCCCTTCCTTGATCCCGATATCGCCCTTGACGATGCCGAGTATCGGGTCCATCACGATGACATTGGTAATGACAAAGTCGAGCGCTCCTTCGGCATTCGGTATGCTCGACTGCCCCATGCCGTCGCGCAGCGTCTTGCCGCCCCCGAATACGGCTTCGTCCCCATAATGGGGAGCGTTGTAATCCTTTTCGATTTCGATCCACAGGTCCGTATCCGCCAGCCGCAGCTTGTCCCCGGCCGTCGGCCCGAAAAGCTCCCCGTAATGCTTTCTGCTAATCCGCATGGCGTCCCCCTTGTCCGTCGTCCCGGCATTCCTTGATGTAACCCCGGCCTTCGGCACGCCCGTATGCGGCCTCCTTGACCGCTTCGTCGTTCAGGTCGCCCATCGTCAATCCGTTAAAGCCGATCAGCTTTTGCGCACCGCCGTAAGCTACCAGCCTGACGTCCTTCTCCTCGCCCGGCTCGAAGCGGACCGCCGTCCCCGACAGCACGTCAAGATGCATGCCGAAGGCCTGCCGCCGGTCGAATTCCAGCACCTTGTTCACTTCAAAAAAGTGAAAGTGGGAACCGACCTGGATAGGACGATCCCCGCAATGCCGAACCCGGATATCCGTTCTTCTGCGTCCGGGACGAAGCTCGATTTGTTCTTCCCTGTAGATCATAGCGCCGATCTCGAATCGCTCTGCATGCATCGTCCGCAACCTCCGTTACAATGTCAGATATGCCGTCTCGTTCATTTCCTTGCGGGTGGAGAAACGGATGGGATCGTGAACCGTGATCAGCTTGGAACCGTCCGGGAACATCCCTTCCACCTGGATCATCGGGATCAGCTGCTCCACGCCCTCCAGCACTTCCTCCTGAGCCAAAATCCGGGAGCCGAACGCAATGACGTCGGCCAGACGCTTTTTCCCTTCCCGGGCCTGCTCCAGGAGCTCGTCGCAAATAACCGCAACCGCTTCGGGATGGTTCAGCTTGATGCCGTTCTTCAGTCTTCTTCTTGCCAGTTCGGCAGCCGTATAAATAAGCAGTCTCTCGTTCTCCCTCGGAGTAAGATGCACCTTGCATCACCGCCTCGTCAGATTTGTTTATCAAGACATGCACAACCGGGTATATAAGGTTTCATGGGCCATGGAGGCGATTTCCAGCCCCGGTGAAAAGGTGTTCATCTTCTCCAGCGTCAGCTCTTGATCATCGATTTCCAGCTCCGAGAGCCGCCGGCCGAGCCGGAACAAAACCAGCTGGGATTCGTTTTGCCCGAGCGGGATAATTCGCGTCGCTACGGACACGAGCGAGGCCAGTCCCGCGTACATATAGGTTTGCGCCGTTTCATGAAAGGGCAGCTCCATAATGGCGGCCGAAAGACCGTAAGCCAAAGCGTAATGGTACATCATCGCGGGATCTTTCAAGCGGCCGAAAGACTCGGGCGCTTGGCCCGCATACAGATTTCTCACGCCGAGCAGCAGGGATCGTCCCGTTTTCAGACTGGCGGCGTGCAGCTCGCTGGCCGGCTTGGTTGCGGAGTAATAAGACTGCAGCGTTTCGATAGCCTCCGTATCGTTCCTGCGGATCGCCTCATACGCCTGCTTCACGAAAATCAGATCGGTTTGGATGTACACATCCATATAGGCGAGCAGGATCGCTTCCACATCCGCCGCACTGCGCACCCGCCCCGATTGTATATAAGTTTCCAGACCGTAGGAATGGTTAAAGCTGCCTGTCGGGAAGGTGCCCCCGGCAAGCTGCAGCCAGGTCAGCAAAGCGTTCGGTCTGTTATTTGCGGATATAAGGCAGCGCCTCCTTCAGCATCCGGGGCCGCAGCTGCGCCCATACTTGTTGAAAGCAGTCCTTGACCGCCTCGTATTCCGCGCTTAAAGCTTTCACGGTCAGCACTCCGCTCGGATGAAGCGAGCAGCCCGCCCACACCCCGCCTTCGCCGATGCCGGCCAGGCATTCCCGGGCGGTCTGCAGCATAGCGCCGTCCGTCTCGCTGCTGTACATGTATAAAGTGCCCCAATGGGTATATTCCTCCAGGTAACCGGGCTGGCCCGACTGCAGCCGATGCCCGTCCACACGGTACTTCTCCCAGACGGCCAGCTTGCCGTCGATCACGATTTCGAGCAGATTTCCCATACTCCGGAACTCGAACCGTTCGCCCTTATGCTTCCGCCCGCACGCGTACATGTCGCAGAAAGCGAACACCGAATCGCGCTCGGCCTCGATGCGGGTAGCCGTCTCCAGGGTCGTATCCTTGAACAGCATGACCTCCTCCGGAAAAAACTCCATGCTGGCCTGCCGTCCGACGGAAAAAAACTGATGCACTTGCGCCCCGCCCCCGTTCATCACGTACGACTTGGAGGCGGAGGCGTTCGTTAAGTAAAGCCGGGCGCCGTCCTCCACGCGAATCCGGTAATCCAGGCTGTCTCCGGCCAGCATCCCTCCCGCCGTATCCAGCAAATAGATGTAGGCGGTGCCGATCCCGTCCAGATAGAAGGGCCGCAATACTTTTAAAGGAAAGGTGTAGTTCATCCGGGAAATAAAGCTTTGATTCCGCCGGTTTGCGGTAATGCCCAAATCCAATGTGCCGCGCATGCCGTTCCTCCCCGCGTGTCACTCCGAAGCCGATGAATGCTGAAAAACGACATGCGCCCCGCCCGGTGAGTAGCTTGCGGTATACACGCCCGGCGCTTCTCCCGGCGGCCGCTCCATCAACAGCTCCGCCAGCGGCACCTCGATGTACGTCCGGAATGCCCGCTTCAAAGCCCGGGCCCCGAATTTCTTGTTATAGCCTTGCTCGGCCAGAAAGTCCCTGGCGGCATTGTCTATCCGCAGGGTGCAGCGGTGCTTGCGAAGCCTGAGGTTCAGCTGCTCCGTCAACACGCCCGTCACCTTCTCCAGCGTCGGCTGCGCCAGCCAGTTGAAGATGACGATATCGTCAATCCGGTTAATAAACTCCGGCTTGAGGAACCTTTCCAGCTTTCTCATCACGATCCTCTCGAGCAGGTTTTGCTCGCGGCGGACCCAGTTGGCCGGATTGGCGTAATACGAGAATAACGCCGGGGCCGACGACAGCTGCCGGTCGGTAAACCGGTAAATATCCGAAGCGGCAATATTGCTCGTCATGAAAATTATCGTATTCCGGAAATCGATGACTTTATCGCCGCTGGAAATCGTCATGATGCCGTTATCGAAAATATTGAGCAGCGTCAGCAGCACCTGGGGGCCCGCTTTTTCAATTTCATCGAACAGCACGATGCCCGGCTTGCTGAAGCTGCCCTCGATTTTCTCTTTATTCAGAATGGTGGAGCCTTCCTTGCTCCCGACATAGCCCGGGGGCGCGCCCGTCAAGGCCGCGGCGTAATGATCCTGGGCCAGCGTGTTCATGTCCACCCGGCAGAACCCGTCCTTGGAGCCGTGAATAATTTCCGCGAGCGTGCGCACGATCTCCGTTTTCCCCACGCCGGTAGGCCCGAGAAACAGGCCGACATACAGCGGCTTGTCAGGGTCCGCGATATCGGACCGGACAATTTTGAGCATGTTCTCGATCGATTCCATCGCCTGCTCCTGCCCGTAAATCCGGCTGCGCATTTTGCCCATGACGTCTTCCACATCGAACCTGAAGCGGGTTTGCGTCTTGTTGCCTGTGCCGGGGGAAGCGGAACGCTTTTGTTCCAGGTCCTGAAGCTTGTCGTTAATAAACGGCATAAGGTGTTTCCCCCTTTTACCTTATCATTCGCTCGGTCCAACCGGCTTTTCAGATAAAACAGGACGGCCATGATCTGGAAGGACCGGCCGCTTGGCGCAGCCGCTCCTTCCGTTATCCTCATGACCGTGAGGCTTACTTGCCCGCTTCCTGCAGCCTGCCTTCGTTCGGAATGCCCTCGATCGGACATTCGGCCGTGCCTAGCGTGGAGCGCGTAATTTTCTCCACGTCTTCTCTCGCCTTCTCTGCGTCCATCACCCATGTGCGGTAGAAGTCGAACGGGCAGTCGGCAATTCCGCGCTCGCCGTCGCCGGAGTTCAGCACGCCGGTATATCCGCGGTGAAGCAGCTTGAACAGGTGGTTCTGGGACTGCGAGTTTTTGCGGAAATCGCGGATTTGCGATACCGACAACTCGGCGAACTGCACGCCGTATTCTTCCGTTCCGCACTCGCCGAGCGTCCGTCCGTCAAAGCCGATCAGCGCGGAGTGCCCGAAGTAGGAATATACGCCGTCGAAGCCGGTGCAGTTGGCGACAGCCACATACACATTGTTCGCCCACGCCATCGATTTGGACATCATGATTTGCTGGTCCTTGGCCGGATACATATAGCCCTGGCATCTGACGATCAGCTCGGCGCCCTTCATCGCGCAATCGCGCCAAATTTCCGGATAGTTGCCGTCGTCGCAAATGATCAGGCTGATTTTCATGCCCTTCGGCCCTTCGGTCACATAAGTGGTGTCTCCCGGATACCAGCCTTCGATCGGGCACCACGGAATGCATTTGCGGTACTTCTGCACGATTTCGCCCTTGTCGTTCATCAGGATCAGCGTGTTGTAAGGCGCTTTTTCCGGATGGTTCTCGTGCTTCTCGCCGGTCAGGGAGAACACGCCCCAAACGCCCGCTGTTCGGCAAGCCTCCGAGAAAATAGCGGTCTCTTCGCCGGGAATCGACGCCGCTGTAGCGTACATTTCGTCGTTGTCATACATGATGCCCATCGTGCTGTATTCCGGAAATACAACCAGATCCATGCCCGGCAGACCCTTTTTCATGCCGACGACCATATCCGCAATTTTACGCGCGTTCTCCAGAACCTCCTCCTTGGTGTGCAGACGTGGAATTTTATAGTTGACTACCGCTACCCCTACCGTATCTGCGCTGCTCGAAATGTCCCCATGTCTCATTGTAAAATCTCCTCTCACATGTATGGTTTATTTGATGAAAATCGAAAATCAGATGGTTAAATACTTTTTAATCGTATCCGTGGAAACCTCCCGGGTATTTCCCGAGTTGACGATCTGCCCTTTTTCCATGACGTAAAACCTCTCCGCGATCTTGAACGCGAAGTCCAGATTCTGCTCGACGATAAAAACCGAAAGCGACTTTTCCTCATGGACCCGGTTCAGCGTTCTGGCGATTTCGGCGACCACATTCGGTTGGATGCCCTCCGACGGTTCATCCAGAAACAGAACCTTCGGCTTGGACATCAAAGCGCGGCCAATGGCAAGCTGCTGCTGCTGTCCCCCTGACAATACACCCCCTTTCCGTGGCAAATGCTCCTTCAATGCCGGGAAATATTCCAGCATTTCTTCCATCAGCCGGGCGGTTTCCTTGGGATGATGGGCCATGGCCCCAAGCTCCAGGTTTTCCTTGACCGTCAGCATCGGGATAATTTCCCTGCCCTGCGGCACATAGGCGATGCCCATCCGCGATCTCTCGTTGGCCCGGGTACGGGTTATTTCCTTGCCCTCCCAGGTAATGGCGCCTTCCTTGGGGGCCAGCAGGCCGATCAGGCTTTTCAGCAGCGTGGTCTTGCCGACTCCATTGCGCCCCATCAGGCAAACCTTGTCGCTCTTGCCTACCTCGAGGCTTACCCCGTTGATCACCCGGCTTTTTCCGTATGAGACTTGGAGTGCGTTAGCGTTAAGCATGGGCATCCTCCTTCAAATAAACCTCCTGCACCTTCGCGTTTTGCTCGATTTCGGCAAGCGGCCCCTCGGCCAGAAACTTCCCCTGGTGCAGTACGGTGACGATATTGGAAATTTGGCGGACAAACGCCATATCGTGCTCGACTACGATAACGGAACGATCCTTGAACACCGTCAGAATCAGCTCGCCGGTTTTGTAGGTTTCCTCCGCCGTCATGCCTGCGGTCGGCTCATCCAGGATGATCAGCTTGGGGTCCTGGGCGAGCAGCATGCCGATCTCCAGCCACTGCCGTTCGCCGTGTGACAAATTGGCCGCCATCCGGTCGGCTTTGCTCTTCAGACCGATCGTGGACAAAATATGCTCGATGCGGTCCTTGATGTCCGCCTTCTTTTGATAGAAAAGGGCTTGAAATACGCGGTCGAACCCCCGGAACGCCACCTCGATGTTTTCCATCACCGTCATGTTGTCGAACACGTGCGGGTTCTGAAATTTCCGCCCGATGCCGAGCTTGGCCGTCTGATAGGGCTCCATACCGGAAATTTCGTGGTTGTCGTATAGGATCCGCCCCGACGTCGGCTTCGTTTTGCCCGTTATCAGATCCATCAGCGTCGTTTTGCCGGCCCCGTTGGGCCCGAGAATGACCCGCAGCTCGCCTTGGTTCACCGAAAAGTTCAAATCGGAGATCGCCTTGAACCCGCCGAACTGCACGGTCAGCCCGATTGTTTCGAGTATTTTGTCGCCCATGTTTGCCACCTGGCTTTCTTTATAGAACTTCGCCCTTGCCGTAAAGAAGGGGCTCTTCCACTGTCGCGCTCTTCTTGCGTAAACTCCGGTCGTTCCACCAATTTTCCAGCGTTCCGTAGATGCCGTTCGGCAGGAACAGCACGATCAGCACCATCACGGCGCCCAGAATCAGCTGCCATAGCGTCGGATACTGCTCGGACAGCAGGTTCGACAGCCAGTTGACCACGAACACCCCGACGATCGGCCCCATCAGCGTGCCTCTGCCGCCGATCGCCAGCCAGATCACAAGGCCCGTCGACATCGCGATACCCGTATCCTGCGGCGAAATAAAGCCGTTCATCGGCACGTACAGCATGCCCGCCAGCCCCGCCAGCAGTCCGGAAACCGTAAAGATGAAAATTTTATAGTTCGCCGGATTGTAGCTCAGGAAGCGGATGCGGCTCTCGTCCTCGCGGATCGACTTGATGACTTTGCCGAAATGGGATTGGGCCAGCCAGCGGGTGAAGAAAAAGGCCAGGACCGTGACGGCCAGCACGACATAATAATAGGAAGTAAGACTTAACGGCTCGCCGTTGATCGGAAACCGCGGCAGTCCCATCAATCCGTTGAAGCCGCCCGTATAGGCCTGCAGGTTGATGACCAGCATTTCAAACAATTTGGCCAGCGCCAGCGTAATGATGGAGAAGTACACCCCGCTCACCCGGCTCTTGAATACGAAAAATCCTATGAGGGCCGCCAGCACCGCCGGCAGCGCCAATCCGAGAATCAGCGCCATCGGAATGCTTTGCAGCGGCTTCATCACCAGCGGAATTTCCGTAATGTTGAAGCGGGACATAAAGGACGGAATCCCTTTTTGCAAGCTGTAAGCGAGGGCCAGCATATAACCCCCGAGCCCGAAAAATACGGCGTGCCCCAGGCTCAAAAGCCCGGTATAGCCCCAGATCAGGTTCAATGAAAAGGCGAACAGGATGAACACGATGAATTTTCCCATTAACTCGACGCGGAATTCCGAAGCGAACAATGGAAAGACGACCAGGAATACGAGAGTCAGCGCCGCAAAAGTATGGTTGAGACCGAATTTGTTCGTTGGCACAGCCTTCTACCTCCTTTCCATCCGGAACAAACCTTCCGGCTTAAACCGAATGACTAGAATAATGAGCAGGAACACGACAATTTTCGCACCGGTTTCGCCCATAAATGTGGTCAGCAGCTGGTTGCTTTCGCCCATTGCGGCGGAGCCGAACACCGCGCCCATGAGAGACCCTACGCCGCCCAGCACGACGACCATGAAAGAATCGATCATATAGTCGAGGCCCATCGTGGGCGACACGCTCTTGATCGGCGACAGAATCGCCCCGGCCAGTCCGGCCAGCCCCGCTCCGAAAGCGAAGGTATAGGCGTCGATACGGGAGGTGTTGATGCCCAGGCATTCGCACATATCCCGGTTTTGCGACACGGAACGGAGCTGGATGCCGAACTTCGTTCTGAACATGGCGAAGGCTGTGGCCAGCACCATCAATAAGGCGATCCCTGCAATAAACAGCCGGTAATACGGCAAGGCTACGTCCCCCACGTTCATCACGCCCTGGAACGGGCTGGTCACGGATTTACCATCGGGACCGAAGATCATCCGGATCAGCTGCTGAAGAAAAATGGAGATACCGAAGGTGGCGAGCAAGGTTTCCATCGGTCGCCCGTACAAACGGCGCAGCACAAACTTTTCCAGCAGCAATCCGACCAGCGCCGTCACAATAAAGCTGACGATCATGCCGACGACAAACGGCATATGCCCCACCGTGCAGATCATATAGGTCGTGTAAGCTCCGATCATGATGAGCTCTCCATGAGCCATATTAATAATTTTCATCACCCCGAAGGTGATTCCCAAACCGATGGCGACGATCAATAAAATACCCGCCACGCTGATTCCGTCGGCAAACTGCTGCATGATGCCCATCTTGTCCTCCTTTCGGCTCGGAAGGGAGTACGGAAAAGGCATGTTCCTTTTCCGCCCCGTCCGTCACCCTTTTACTTTTTCCAGGGTTCTTCGTGATTAGGGAACAAAGCTTTGGCCCAAGGCTCGGGATAGATCGGCTCTGTAGTGCTTTGAACGATTTCGAATTGGCCGCTCGCATTGATTTTACCGATCCGCGAGTTCAACCAGGCGTGGTTGTTTTCCGCATCGATTTTGACCGTTCCCTGCGGCGCTTTGATTTCAAGTCCGGCAAACGCGCTGATAATCGTCTCGGAGTTCGTTAGATCCGTCGCCTTTTTCAAAGCTTCGGCGAGCAGCAGCGTCGAGAAGTAGGAGGCTTCCATCACCTGCGTGATCGGCTCCGTCTTGCCGTATTTCGCCTGATAGGCATCGACGAATTTTTTGTTTTCCGGCGTATCCACCGTTTGGAAATAAGCGGCCGAAGAGATGTGCCCCTTCGCTACGTCGGCGCCCATCGATACGATCTCCGATTCGGCGGTAACGGGACTCGCGATCGGCATAACGGCCGGGTCCAAACCGTAGCTCTTGTACTGCTTATAGAAGGCGGCCACGCTGTCGCCGACGAGATCGGAGAAAATCACATCCGGCTTGGCTTCCTTGATTTTGTTGATCACGGACGCGAATTCCGATTGGCCGAGCGGCACGTACTGCTCGCCGACCACTTCGCCGCCGTTTTGCTTCAGCAGCTCCTTTACCTGTTTGTTGGTTTCAACCGGGTATACATAGTCGGAACCGATGAAATAAACTTTTTTGCCTACATTCTTGGTCAGCCATGGAACGAAATCCTGAAGCTGCTGATTGGGTGTGGTGCCGGTGTAAATAATGTTTTTGGAGTATTCTTCGCCTTCATAGTAGGTCGGATAAACGAGCACGCCCTTGTACTGCTCGACGATCGGCAGCATCGCCTGGCGGCTTGCGGAGCTGTATCCGCCCACGATCGCCGTAACCTTGTCCTGCTGGAGCAGCTTCTTGGCCTTCGTCGCGGCGCCGGAAGGCTCGGAGGCATAGTCTTCCTGTACGGGGGCGATGGTTTTTCCGTTGACGCCGCCGTTTTTGTTGATCTCCTCGATGGCAAGCAGGGCCGCGTTCGCCATTCCTTTTTCCGTTACGGCCAGGGAGCCGCTCAACGAGAACAGGACGCCCACCTTGATCGCATCGCCGCCGGCTGCGGTATTCGTGGCGGCTGTGCCGCTCTGTCCTCCCGCGCACCCCGCGAGGACGGAACATGTCAGGATCATGGATAAAAGCGCCGATACGGTTTGTTTTTTGAACATTTTCACAAGTACCACTCCCATTTTCTTTTTTATGCCCAGCCTTTCTAACAACACACTGCAAACCCCTTCCCTGATTTGTTAACTAATCTTACGCATTCAGATTAGATACAAACGGCGATTTGTGCTTTCGATCTATTTAATAAGCAAATCTTGTGCCAACCGATCGAAATAATTGAAAAAAATTAAAAAAAATGATTCCGCCCTTCCCAAACACAGTTTTTATGCGGGAATATATATTACATTAAAGGTTATATATTTATTTAATTTTAACCCCTCTCCACGCCGAAATTAAAAAATAATAGGGATTGAACACAAAATGAACAAAAGTTGTGTTATAATAACTGACACATTGTAATATTATTGCTTTTTACCGTGTTTCACTTTTATTACATTTCATGGACACCAAGAGTGCGTCATATCCTATTACGAACTAAAAAGGGGCGTTATGTGACATGAACATGCAGGGCGGGGAACTGAAGGTGGGTATTTTGTTTTCCCTCACAGGACCTACGGGGATTACGGAACGGGGGCAGTATCAGGCCAGCCTGCTGGCGATCCGGCAAATCAACGAACAGGGCGGCGCCAACGGCAAACGGCTCATTCCGATTGTGGAGGATATTGCGTCGGACCCTTGCCTCGCGGCCCAAAAGGCGGAAAAGCTGATCGTATCCGACCGGGTCGCCGCCATTGTCGGCTTATATACGTCGGCCTGCCGCAAAATGGCTATCCCTGTATTGGAGAAACACGACACCCTGCTTTTCTATCCGACCTTATATGAAGGAGCCGAGCAGCACCGGAATATTTTCTACTGCGGTTCACTCCCCAACCAGCAGCTGCTGCATTTTATCCCCTGGATTATCGGACATCTGGGCAAAAGCTTTTATCTGATCGGATCGGATTACATTTATCCGCGGGAAACGAACCGGTATATCCGGCACCTGGTTGACAGCTGCGGGGGATCGATAATCGGCGAAACCTATGTCGCCCTGGGGGACACGAAGTTCAGCCAGCACCTGCAGGACATCCGCCGAGCCAGTCCCGACGTTATCTTCTCCACGCTGGTCGGCGACAGCGCAGGGGCCTTTTACCAGCAGCATTACCAATACGGCTTCAAGCAGCCGATCGCCAGTTCGATTACGGCGGAAACCGAAATCTCCGCGATCCAGCCTTCCTATGCCGCAGGACATTACTCCAGCTTTCCTTACTTTAATACAATCGACAATCCCGCCAACCGGCAGTTCGTTTCGGAATACAGGCGCACCTACGGCACGGATACGATAAGCTCGGTGATGGAAAACGCCTATAACTCGGTGTTTTTGCTGGCTGAGGCGCTGCGCCGGTCCAAGGAAACGTCCACGGACGCCATCCGCCGCGCCCTGTCCGGACTCAAGCTCGAGGCGCCCCAGGGGCAAATCGTCGTCGACCACAAAAACCAGCATTTGTGGTTAAACTCCCGTATCGCCCGGGTCGATGACAGCGGCCGGTTTCAAATCGTGTGGGAATCGGAGACGCCCCTGCCTCCCGTTCCGTTCTTTGAAGCGGAACAGAAGCAGACGGACGCCGGACAGGAGGAGCTGTTCCGGGACGTACTGGAGAAGCGGTTGACGCGCAACGAGTTTCTGCTGAAGGAATTAAAAAAGGCGACCGGATTTCTGCCCTTCACCTTCGCCTTTTTCGATCCCGAGGGCGTACTGCTGGACGTTTTTCCGGACGAGACACCGCCGGACCCGGAACTGCTCCGACTGCTGCGCCTGGGCGGCAGCCAGTGGATTCGCCATCCGTTGGACAAATCCGGCATCGGCCTGGCCTTGACCGGGCATACGCCGTCTTACACAAGCGCCGATTTGCGGGAAATACCGGGGCTGCCGTCCTGGACCTCCGCGGGGCTGCCTGTCAAAAGCGAAGCGGACACCGTCCCTATGGGGGTGCTCGGCGTCTTTATCAAAAAGGGCGGCGAAGACGATGCCGGTTACCCGCTCGAAAGCTTGTCCCGGTTAGCCGCAGCCTGCGCCGAGCTTACCCGCAAACACGACGACTACTTTTCCTTATCGAAAATGATGCAGGATGTGTCCGACCAGCTTTCCAAAAGCCTGTTCGTGCTGCGCAAAGGAAAAATCGCGTTCCATAACGAGGCGGGCCGGAATTTGTTATCGAGAAAACGCGATCTGGTGCATTCGGCTCTGTCGGATATTGCTTCGGACAACCGCGAGGAAGCGAACTACATGATGAGAAAGCAGGACTCCGACAGCTTATACGAAATTCAGATCGTCAAAAAAACGGAGTTTCACTATGTCTACTTCAAACAGTTGGGCCATCGCGCCACACCCGGCCGGAGGGACAAAAACAAGCTTACGACCAAAGAGCTGATCGGCTCTGACGGCAATTTCCTGCGGACCGTATCCCTGGCCAAATCCGCAGCGAAGACGAACGCCAACGTGCTGCTGCTCGGGGAAAGCGGTACAGGCAAGGAATTGTTCGCCCGCGCCATTCATAATGAAAGCGCGAGAAGAGATAAGCCTTTTATCGCCATCAATTGCGCCGCTATTCCCAAAGAGCTGATCAATGCGGAATTGTTCGGTTATATGGAGGGAGCTTTTACAGGGGCCAAAAAAGGGGGAAATGCCGGCAAGTTCGAAGCCGCCAACGGGGGAACGTTATTTCTCGACGAAATCGGGGATATGCCGTTCGAGCTTCAGGCCACTCTGCTGCGTGTCCTTCAGGAGAAGGAAGTGATCCGCGTAGGAGGGCACAAGCCGATTCCCGTGGATGTCCGCATCATTGCGGCAACCAACAAAAACCTGAACCAGGAAATCGCGTATAACGGGTCGTTCCGCAGCGATTTATTTTACAGGCTGAACGTGTTTACCATCGAGCTCGTGCCCCTGCGCGAACGGATCGGCGATGTCGCCGAGCTGTCCGCCCATTTCATCGAGGAACTGTCGATCGAAACCGGCCGCCCGGCAAAAGAGATTTCCCCGGAAGCCATCAAGGTGCTGATGGACTATAGCTGGCAGGGGAATATCCGGGAGCTGCACAATGTGATGGAACGGGCGTTTTATTTATCCGACCGTTCGCCCCATATCAAGGTCATCCATCTGCCGCAGTACATTGTGCACAGCCTGCAGAACGAACAGCCCGGAAATCAGCCGAATCTCGCGGAAATGTTCCAAAACTTCGACCACATCAAGGAAATCAAGCAAAAGGGAGAGGAAAGCGAGCGGAATGTGTATATCCAGGCGTTGATAAGAAACAAGGGGAATATCAGCAGGACGGCCAAGAGCCTTGGGATCTCGCGAACTACACTGTACCGGAAGCTGGAGGAGTACCAAATCAAGATCGGCAAGGAATGAACTGCCCCCCTTGCCGCTGCCGCCGAGCAGACATTACGAGCGGGCCGCGCGCCGGCTCGACGGGGCGATGCCCATCTCCTCCCTGTACTTGGCGACGGTTCTCCGGGAGATGCTGAGCCCGGCCGCCAGAAGAGCTTCCGCCAGCTGCTGGTCGGACAAGGGCTTGGCTGCGTTTTCCAACCGGATCAACTCTTTGATTTTCCGCTTGATATGATCCGCCGACACGGCCTGCCCTTCTGAGGCATAAACGCCCGATGCGAAAAAATATTTCAACTCGAATATCCCCCTCGGCGTCTGCGCGAACTTCCCGGCAACCGAACGGCTGACGGTGGATTCGTGCATGCCAATCCGCTCCGCGACTTCCTTCAGCGAAAGGGGCGCCAGGCTGCCCTTTCCCGTCCGGAAAAACTCCGCCTGCGCTTCCACGACGGCTTCCGCCACGAGCCGCAGCGTCTTCTCGCGCTGGGACAGGCATTTCAGAAGCCATTCGGCGGAAGAAAGCTTCTCCTTCAAAAACTGCCGCTCCGGGTCTCCCGCCGCCGCCAGCTCCGACATTCCCTTGTAAAAGCCGTTGATCCTTACGGACTTGGATATCGAGCGGACACGAATATCGAAACCTTCCTCCCTTTGTTCGATGACGATGTCCGGTATCACATAGTGGGGCTTGTCGGCTTGGAATATCGCCCCAGGGCGGGGAACCAGCGCCGTAAGCCGGCAGGCCGCCTCGCGGATCTCGTCGGCATCGGCCCTCAGCTCCTTGGCGATCCGCTTGATACGATTGGCCGCCAGATCCTCCAAATGTCCCTCGACGAGCCGGTAAACGAGACTGTCCACTCCGTGCGTAAGCCGCAGTTGAATAAGCAGGCATTCTCTCAAATTCCGCGCCCCTACGCCGGCGGGGTCCAGCTCCTGCACCCGGTTAAGGGCAAGGTCGACGATCGCCGGACTGATTCCGAGATCCCCGGCGACCTGCTCGAGCGGCAGCGCCAAATAGCCGTTATCGTCCAAATTGCCGATCATATACTTCGCCGCCTCGTACACTCCCGCAGGGAGGCCTGTCAGACAGTTCAGCTGGCGAAGCAGATGCTGCTCCAGCGTGGGGGCAGCGTTCGCCGCCATCGCAATGGGATCGTATTCCGGAGCAGCTGCGGAGCTCCCCGCTACCCCCCGATTATGGAGCATCGTCCCGAAATCGGCTTCCAAAACAGGGTTTTCATCGGCCTGCTGATTGATAAATTCGATCAGCTCCATATTGGAGCTTTGGAGAATATACAGGCTTTGCTGCATGTTGGCGGTGACCGCCAGCTTCTGGGTTTGTGTCAGTACGAGTCTGTTGTTCACAGTGATCCCAGGCCCCTTTCTTACAAGAAAATAACATAAACCCTCTTTTTCTTCATTAATTAACATCAATTATAATCATTTTCGGCGCAATCTCAAGAAGAAAATAACTTATTATGTTATTATATATAACATTAATAGATGACAGCCTTCCGGTTTCGGTTTTCTTTCTTCTTTTTGGTATAATGAATATATTCCAAAAAAAGGAGATGAGTGGTAACATGGGAACAAAGACACGTTTGGGGAAAACCGGGCTGTACGTCAATCCGATCGGGCTCGGCGCCAATGCGGTTGGCGGCCATAACCTGTTTCCGAATCTTAGCGACGAAACCGGAAAAGAAGTGGTGCGCACCGCGCTCGGCAACGGGATCAACTTTATCGATACGGCCTACATATACGGTCCCGAACGCTCGGAGCAATTGATCGGCGAAGTGCTCAAAGAACGGGGCCGCCGCGAAGATGTCGTTATCGCCACCAAAGGCGCGCACAAACCGGTCGACGGCAAGATGACGGTGGACAACTCCCCCGCCTTCCTGAAGCAAGCGGTCGAAAACAGCCTGAAGCAGCTGCAAACGGACTATATCGATTTGTTTTATATCCACTTTCCCGACGAGCATACGCCTAAGGACGAAGCCGTGGGCGCATTGAAGCGGCTGAAGGATGAAGGGAAAATCCGCGCCATCGGCGTATCCAACTTCTCGATCGAACAGCTGAAGGAAGCCAATAAGGACGGCTACGTGGACGTGCTGCAAAGCGAATACAACCTGTTCAAACGCGGCGTCGAGCAGGAAATCCTGCCCTATACGGCAGCCAACGGCATCTCGTTCGTCCCTTATTTCCCGCTGGCTGCCGGACTGCTGGGCGGCAAATACAACAAGGACTCGAAATTCGAGGACAGCCGCGCCAAAAACCCGCTGTTCCAAGGCGAGGAATTTGTCCGCAATCTGGACAAGGTGGAGCAGGTCCGTCAAATCGCGGAAGCCAAACATGCGGACGTGGCGCACGTCGTGCTCGCCTGGTATCTTACCCGCGACTCGATCGACGCGCTGATCCCCGGCGCGAAAAGACCCGAGCAGGTGCTTAACAACCTGAAAACCCTAGAGGTATCGCTGACCCCCGAGGATATCAGGAATATCGACCAAATTTTTCCGGCGTAACCCGCGAACTGCGGCTCTGACTCCGCTTGCGGTTTCGACAAGAACGCTGCAAGCGGGGCGTACAGCAAAGAACCCCCTTCCAATTTGGAAAGGGGTTCAGCTTAATTTACTTAAGTTTCATAGTAGGAATCAGTTCAGAGAAATATTTGAATTGTTCATCTGCAAACTTGCCAAAATCTTCAGGTCCTTTATAGATCGCGAGCATACTCCGTTCGTCCGCAAACTTTTTGAACGCATCCGATTCAACGGCATATTTCAAAGCGTCAGCCAGCACGGTTTTCACTTCATTCGGAGTACCTTTTGGCACTACAAATCCACCCCATCCTGCAAACTGAACATCAATCCCTTTTTCCTTCAGTGTCGGGACATCCGGTAAATTTTTATCCCGTTCAGCAGTCATAACGGCAAGAACCTTCAGCTTCTTGGCTTCCAGCCCGCTTTTCACTTCCCCGGTGCCGACCATGACTGCATCGACATGGCCTCCCATTAATGCGGTTACAGCGGGAGCAGCACCATCAAAAGGAATATCGGTGAATTTAACGCCTGTTTTATTGGCAAATGCGCTGGCGGCAACGTGCCATATGGAGCCTGATCCCGAATTGCCCACTTTGACTTGCTCCGGATTTTTCTTGGCGAATTCGATAAACTCTTCAATCGTGTTATAAGGAGCGTTTGCTGCAACGGTAACGGCTGCAGGAACCATCGTTGCTTGCCCAATGAGATCGAACTTGCTTGGCTCCAAATCAGAGAGTCCTAATGGTTTATGCATAGCGAACTCCGCAGGAACATATCCTATGGTGTATCCGTCTTTGGGACTGGCTTGAACGAAGGACATCCCTACGCCGCCTGTGCCGCCTGGTTTATTTACGATTACTACGGGCTTCTTAAGTTTTTCCTCCATGCCCTTGGCAACCATACGGCCTGTGGCGTCTGAAGCGCCGCCTGCAGCGAATGGAACAACTAACGTAATTTCTTTTTCCGGGAATGCTGCTTGTGAGGCTTGTCCCCCTTGCGTTCCCTCTGTTCCCTGTGTACCTTGTGTGCCACAACCAGCCAACAAACCTAAAGACAAGCTTGCAATTAATGCGATTTTTTTCATTGTTCGTTCCCCCATGAAGGTTTTTTATGGTTTAATGCATGTTACATCTCGATATCCGCGGCAAAACCGGATTTCTTTTTCCTGATTTCGGCGATGACGCTAAGAACTAGCACAATAAGAGAAATGACTAACAAGGAGCCGGATAACGGCCGTTGAAACAACTCCAGCAAGTTGCCATGAAACATTTTATACGACTGCAATAAAGAGCTTTCCATGAGCTTGCTTAATACAAACGTCAATACAATGGGTGCCATGGGAATGTCGAGTTTTTTCATGACGTAGCCGATGATGCCGAAAACAAACATGACGCCAACATCCCAGAGGCTGTTATTGACGGTATATGCCCCTAGTACAGAAATGATCAGGATAATCGGATACAGGAGCTTGGCAGGAACCATCGTAATTTTTGCCCACATCCCCGCCAAAGGCAAATTCATGATCAGCAAAAAGAAATTGCCGATAAACATACTTGCGATAATCGCCCAGACGAAGCCCGGGTTATTCTGGAACAGCACTGGCCCTGGAGTCAGCCCATGCATGATGAAAGCTCCCAAAAGAATCGCAATGGTCGGTGAGCTTGGAATTCCCAGCGTGAACAATGGAATAAGCGCTGCTCCGCAATACGAATTGTTGGCGGTTTCAGGACCGGCAACACCTTCGATTGCACCTTTCCCGAAACGTGAAGGATCTTTGGCAATCTTCTTTTCCAATGAGTAGGAAAGCAGAGCCGGGATGACAGAGTTCGTGCCCGGGATCAAGCCCGTTATAAATCCAAGCACGGTTCCCCGGCCTATAGAGTTCACCGTCGGTTTCCATTCTTCGCGTCTGGGCAGAAGCCCTTTCACTTTGGCCGGTTTCTCCGAATTTGTGAGGTTCTCCATACCAAGCAGGATCTCCGAGAGCCCGAACAAGCCCATCGCGATAGTGACTAAATCAAACCCGTTCATTAAATACGGCTCGCCGAAAGTGAACCGGACCGCTCCGGAAACAGGGTCCATCCCGACCAGAGACAATGTTAACCCGATGAACGCCGCAATCAAACCCCGAACGAGCGACTTGCCCATTAAACCAATGACCATGATGAGACCGAATACCATCAGAGCGAAAAATTCCGGCGGACCGAACCGCAAGGCAAAGTCCGCCAAGACCGGGCCGATCAATGCCAGGCCGATGATCGATACGGTCCCTCCGATGAAGGAGCCGATCCCCGCCACACCAAGGGCAACCCCTGCCCTTCCCTGCTTAGCCAAAGGATGGCCGTCCAAGCAGGTAATAACGGATGCTGCCTCTCCGGGCGTGTTAATTAGAACGGAAGTGACGGTCCCTCCATACATACCGCCGTAATAAATCCCAGCCAACATAATAATGGCGGAAACCGGTTCCATCCCAAAGGTTACCGGAATCAGCAAGGCTGTAGCCGTTGTCGGGCCAAGCCCGGGCAATACGCCTACAAACATCCCTACAGTAACGCCAATCAAGCAATACAGCAAATTCCACCAGGTAAGCGCTGTCTCGAAACCTGCAAGCAATTGCATAAGAGATTCCATTTACTTCCTCCTATTACCATCCAAACATGTTGACTGGAAGCGGAATATCAAAGAATGATTTGAACACTATAAACAATATGATGGATGTTACTGCCGAGATGGCGAGCCCCGAATACCACTTATATTCGCGAACAAGCAGAATAAAAAGCAATACGGTGCTTGCAATAATAAAGCCGGTAAAATTCACAATGAGCATAAACACAACCACCGACGCCAGAACGGACAAAATATTTCCTAACTCTCGACCCTTGGGAAAAATATCTTTAAATTGGAACACTTCTTTTTTTACCGATTGCCAGATATAAACGATAGAAATAATGATCAGAATGCCGCTCAGCCATCTGGGAAACATACCGGGACCAGGTCCGAAAGCCGTGTAATATTTCAGAGAGAAGGATTGCCAAAAAACAATGGAAGCGAAAATAAGCAACACAATACCTGTCCAAAATCCCGCATTTTTTACTAAACCGCTTTCTTTCGCATGATCCAAGCCGTTCACCTCCTTTTATTGATGTGGTTCAGGTCGAATCGGAAGACTAGCGTGCTGCGGCAACCGCCTGAAGAAACTCTTTGGCAGCAGCCGTAACCTTGCGATAGTCACCATCCTTTTGCGCCGCTTTACTAATATAGCTGCCTACCCCGACCCCTACACAGCCGGCTTGCAGCCATTCGTGAACATTCTGTGGGGTAACTCCGCCTGTCGGTGCAATCGGAGCTTGCGGTACTGGAGCTTTGACGGCTTTTATATACTGCGGTCCGACTACTTCGGCCGGGAATAGCTTCACAATGTCTGCACCCGCTTCTATACTTTCCAATACCTCTTTCGGAGTGAAAGCGCCGCTTATCGTAATGGCCTGGTAGCGATTGGCCATCTTGATCATTTCCGGATTCAGCTGCGGACTTACTAAAAGCTCAGCCCCCGCCAATATAGCCGCTCTGGCGGTTTCGCCATCCAGAATCGTACCCGCGCCAATTAAAACGTCGCTATATTTGTCAGCTAACGTGCGAATCACTTGGAGTGCATTCGGCACACTCATCGTGATTTCCAGTACTTTAATTCCGCCTTCTATCGCAGCTTCCGCAACAGCCAGCGCTTCCTGTTCGTTATCGGAACGGATAATGAGGACGATTCCGCTTTCATAAATCTTGTTTAGGTTCTCTAGCTTTCTCCACATAGTATGTCCTCCACGTTGTTTAATATTTCATTTGAATAATGCCATCCGTTTCCGCTTACCTTACATAGGATCCATATACAGCCTCTCGCCGCTGTAACCGAGCTGACGAGAAAGTTTCAACGCCGTTTCTTTGACCAATTTCACGATCATCTCTTCACGCTCTGGCGTCATGTTAGAACGGATGCTGGCCACACTAATCGCAGCAACCGGATTATTCGATTGGTCATATATGGCCGAACCGATACAATACATCTCCAAATTATCTTCACGGTCATCAATCGAGTAACCTCGTTCGCGTATTTCCTTCATATCCTGTAAAATATCCGGCAAAGTCACTTTCGAATACGGTGTCTTCCCCTCAATTTCACCATCACCCAGGATGTATTGAATCTTATCCGTAGGAAACGCTGCCAACAAGGCTTTCCCAAGACCTGTAGTGTGCATGAATCGTCGAGAACCCAGTTTGGCAGTCGGTCGCATGACCGAGTAATTTTCCGCTTTATCCAAGTAAACAATCTTACCTTTGTCTTCAATCCCCAGAAAAACGGTGCTGCCGGTCTGTTTGTTTAATTCTTCCAGAAAAGGCCTTGCTCGCTGCGGAAGTCCCAAGTTGGACAGATACTTACTGCCCACTTCAAATGCACCCAACCCTAGACGATAACTTTTTAACCGCACGTCATCCATCTCTATAAAACCTTTATAGAGCAAGGTTTGCACCAATTCAAAACCACTGCTTTTAGGGAGGCCTAACCCCGTACAGATTTCATTCAGGGTTAAGGAAGAACCACTATTAGCAAGTAAGTATAAAAGATCTACCACCCTCTCAGCCGATTTATTCATACGAAACTTTTCCATAGACTCTCCTTTTGAATCATGATATACATTCGGTTCGCATATGTGAATCAATTTCGCCATTTAGAACTTTCAACGTAATTATAAATAGAAACACTGATGAATTCAATATCCTCCTTCAAAAATATTTCTACGGAGTTCTGCTGGGACATTATGCATGTTCTCTATATGAAAAGTGTAAAACGGGATTGAAATACTTAGTGGAATTGATATACTCTATATATAACGATTCACAATCACGAATTAAGTTCACATATGCGAACAACAAATAAGAAGCGCTTTATTAGCGCCGATGCCTTTTAACATGACTTCTTGGAGGAACGTAACTTGGAACCTACCGTCATTTTTTTGATTGGTCCTGCGGGATCTGGAAAATCGACTATCGGTAAACTGATCTCATCTAAGTACAATTGTTGTTATCTTGATAAAGATGTGGTTTGCAACAAATTAACCGGCCTCATCCTGGAATCGAACGGGTATTCGCCTCATGAGCGGGACGGCTGCACGTTTTACAGCGATGTCGTTATGGATCTTGAATACCAAACCTTGCTTGATATAGCCAATGACAACCTGCAACTTGGCAGGTCCGTAGTATTGGATGCCCCTTTCCTTGGCTACTTTTCTAACAGAAATTATATTCATGAGCTAAAAGAGAAGTATGACTGGCAGAACGTCAAACCGTTAGTCCTGCAAGTCACCGTTGATTTTTCAGTATTGAAAGAAAGAATGCAAGCCCGCGCGCTGGAAAGAGACGCTTGGAAATTCAGCAATTGGGACACCTTTATACAAAGCATTCAAGAAAAGCAGTGTTTATGGGAAGGCATTGAAATCTTACAATTTGATAATAGTTCTGCAACGGTCGACTTGGACAAGCTATATCACATATTGCCTTTTACACCTGCCCAAGGTTCCTCCGCTCTCCCTCCGCGGCCCTGAACGAACGGCTATGTGATACCCTTGTCTAAAGCCTTGATTACGGCTGCCTTCGCCATTCGGGACTAGATAGCGCCCAGGCGAGAGTAACATAAAAAAGTCCGTATAGAAGCGAAT